>CAYJQA010000559.1:0-3830 GCA_964372065.1 uncultured Litorilinea sp. | reverse complement strand
CCCGTATCCACCGCAGGAACTGGAACGGCCCAATCACCAGCGCCACCATCGCGCCCGCCACATGCAGGATGATCGCGGCCAGGTGTGCCTGATAGACGTCCAACTGCTGCGGAAAGAACACCTGCGGGTCGAGCGTGAAGTAACGGCTCGCGACGAGCGCGACCCCAAACGCCAAAAACGTCATCAGCCCCCAACCGGTACGTCGCGCCAGAGTCATCGTGTCTTCCTCCTATCAATCAACCCACCAGAGATGTCGCAGTCACGCTGAGGGGCTCAGCCGCCCCGGTGACTGCTAGGGGTAGATTTTCTCTTGCCGCGCTAGCATCTCTACGTATTGGTGGATACGTTTAGCGCGCGTCGTCGCCTGCTTGACGGTCTCGATGCGATGGAGGATGGCGTAGCGGTTGCGACCGTCCAACGTGGCGAAAAAGGCGCTCGCCGCCGCGTTTGCGTCCAGAGCGGCCTGCAGGTCGGGGGGAACGGTCGCGTTCTTGGGCGAATCAAAGGCGGCGTCCCAACGCCCGTCCGCCTGGGCCGCGGCGATGGCGGCCAGCCCTGCCGGCTGCATCCGCCCCGCGGCGATGAGGCGCGCCACGCGCTCCCGGTTCACTTTGGACCACTTGCTCTTGGCCCGCCGCGGGGTGAAGCGCTGTAGCCACGACTGCTCATCCAGACCTTTGCTCTGGCTGTCAATCCAGCCGTAGCAAAGCGCGCCAACAATCGCCTCTTCATAGGTCAGCGACTTGACGCCGGGCTTCTTCTTGGCGAGGCGCAGCCACACCCCGTCCGACGTCGCATGGTGCTCGGCCAGCCAGGCTTCCCACTCCTCTGAACGATCAAACTGGACGGTGAGCGCCTCACCCGCCGCATCTCGAGGTATCTCCATCTTTTCCTTGTCTCCGCAATCGGTGGACTACGCGTGTGTGGCGTCGGGCCAATTGGCATAGCCGCGACAAACCGCCCTAAGATGCAACGTCACGGCCCGTTTGTCAACCACCAAAAAATGGGACGAAGGGGACGTGCGGGCGGGTCGTTTGACCCTTGCTCGATCAGCGCATCCGCGCTAAGATTGTGAAATAAATCACTATCCATTTACGGTAGGGATGACATCCGCCCGCAATGCCGGCGGGCCGTGACGGCCAAACCCCTTACCGGTTCACTTGCTTGGTCATGAAAGGACGTTCTCGATGGCACGCCTCTTAGTCGTATACGGTTCCGAAGAAGGCCAAACCCAGAAGATCGCCCAACGCATCGCGGCGCTCTGCCGGGACCGTCAACATACGGTCGATCTCGTCTATGGCAAAGAGTTGCCCGCAGGACTCGACCTGGGCGGCTATGACGGCGTGGTCGTGGGCGCGTCGATCCACATGGGGCATCACCAGAAGTACATGGTCGACTTCGCCAAGCGCCATCACGATGCGTTATCCGCCAAGTTTTCGGCCTTCTTCACCGTCTGTCTGACGGCCAAGAGCGACAAGCCGGACGATCAGGCCCAGGTCGAACAGTACGTGGATGACTTCATCAAGGCCACGGACTGGTGTCCCGACCAGGTCGCCGTCTTTGCCGGCGCGCTGCTGTACAGCAGATACGGGCTGATCAAACGCTGGGTCATGCGCTCCATCAGCAAGCAGACGGGCGGCGACCAAGACGCCTCGCACGACTATGAGTACACCGACTGGGGCTCGGTGGACGGTTTCGCCGATGCGTTCCTGGCCGCGGTGGTCGGCGCGCCGGTCTTGGTCAGCGAGTAGGCCCGCGTCAAAACCGCGTTTGCGCGGCAGCGGCGATTAGGCCACAATAGGCGGCGCGGGGAGCGGTATACGGCCCCCTATCCCTCTGCAATCGGATGGCAGTGGCCCGGATGGACGCTTTGCCAAGTCTGACGCGCCTCGCCGACGACGCGCTGATCCGCCTGGTCATCACGCGGCGACAAGACGCACTCGACGAACTCTATACCCGCTACAGCCGCTTGGTCTTTGGCATCGCGTTGCAGATGCTCCAGCAGGACCGCGCCGCAGCCGAAGAAGTCACGCTCGACGTCTTTGTGAGCGTGTGGCAGGCCGCGTCGACCTACCGTCCGGAACGGGCCAAGGTCAGTACGTGGCTGACCAGTATGGCGCGCCATCGCTGCATCGACCGTCTGCGCAGCCTCCAGGCGCGCCCCGAAGGCCACGCCGTGCGCTGGGAAGACCTGGCCGCGGCTGGGGAAGCCGCCATCGCCTCCGACTTGGGCGCGGAAGCGATTGTTCAGCGCGCTCGCGTGCAGGCCGCGCTGGCCGAGTTGCCGAGCGAACAGGCCGAGGCGATCATCCTGGCCCACTATTACGGGCTGTCGCAGAGCGAGATGGCCGCGGCCTTGGGGCTGCCGTTGGGCACGGTCAAGACGCGCGTCCGCTTGGCTATGCAGAAGTTGCGCGCCCTGCTGCTGGAAGAGATCTGACACCGGATGGATGACGTACAGTTCTTGGGGAACGCAGTCCTTGGTCCATGATGAGCGGAAATCGACGTTAAGGTGGAACCGCAACACGTCACCGAACTAATCCCGGCCTATGCGCTGGGCTGCCTGGACACCGGCGACGCCGAACTGGTCGAGCGCCACTTGGCCGCGTGTCCGGCCTGCCGGGCCGAGGCGGCAAGCTACCGGCCCATTGCCGCGCAGATCGCGCTGGCCGCGCCGCTGGCAACCCCGGCGCCCGAACTGCGGGCGCGGCTGCGGGCGCGCATCGCCGCCGCGCCGGCGCGGGCTGCGCCGCGCCCGTCGTGGGGGGCGCGCCTGGCCGCTTTCGCGCAGCGTATTGCGCCGGTGTGGACGCCCGTCTCCTTGCTCTTGATCGTGGGGCTGCTGGTCGCCAATCTCCTGTTGTGGCAGACGAGCGTCCAGCCCACCGCGTCCGCCCTGGTCACCGTGCAGATGAGCGGGACCGACCAAGCGCCGGGCGCGCGTGGGGTGCTGTCCGCGGCTGCGATGGGTCAAAGCGGCCTGCTGGTGGTGCAGGGGCTGCCGCCGCTGGATGCGTCGCAGCAATACCAATTGTGGCTGATCCAGGACGGGCAGCGCACAAACGGGGGTGTTTTCTCGGTGGACGCGACGGGCTTCGGCCAACTCCAGATCGAAGCGCCGCAGCCCCTCGCCGCGTATGGCGCGTTCGGCGTCACGGTCGAACCCGCCGGCGGCAGCCCCGGCCCCACCGGGGCGAAGGTGCTGGGCGGCGAACTGTAGCCGCCGCGGTGATTCCTCGCCTATGCCGCGACAAACAGCTTGCGCGGCCCTCGGTAACATCGCAACAGGACGCCGCTGTAATCCCACGGATCGAGCCGTGACAGCGGGTGCGGCGCGCTGGTCGCCGGGTGCGCTTGCCCATGCGGGCAAGACTATTTTGTTGCCGCCAATAATGGGGATTGATTGATGGGGCACACCCTGCTATAATCGGCCAATCCTCGAATTGAATGGCGACTTTTGTGCTGCTGGGGTAGGCGCGACGACGTGGTGTTACACGCCCCCGGCCTGTTCTGTGATCGGGAAACTCTTTGGCCAAGCGTACTCAAACCCAAGTACCTGCGCCATCCACCACCGCATCGCCCCACCACGCGCACCAACCGACTTCGCCCATCGTCACGCCGCAGCGTGCCTTACGCCGTGCCATTCAGCGCGCCTATCACGCCCCCGACGCCCTGACCAAGATCGACCGTAAGCGGCTGCAACGGGCTATGGGCGCGCAAGGCGCGGAGGCGTTGATCGAGCGCGGGCGCGCCCTGCGCGCCGGCGCGCCCATCCAGACCAAGTTCACCGTGGGACCGGCGGGCGACCACTATGAGCGCGAGGCCGATGC
>CAYJQA010000558.1:0-3834 GCA_964372065.1 uncultured Litorilinea sp. | reverse complement strand
GGCCAATCACGCATCTCCCGCCAAAACAGTCGCCAGGGTAGCCCCCCACCCGGATGCCGAGTGTCTGCCGCCGCTTTGGCGAAAACATCCTGCATCTCTTCGCCAAAATCGGCCCGAAATTCTGCCGGATAAAAACCTAACAGGACCCGGTAGACCCGCATGATGAGGCGCGCCCAACCGCTCACAATGTTCCCCTCACAGTCTGGATGCGCGCCACATGGATCAGCTTCTCAAGGCGCGCGACCTCGGCATGCAGTACCTTGCGGCCTAACTCCGTGAGCGCATAGGGCTTGCGCTCACGGTCGCCGCCATCAGGAATCGGGTCGGCGACACGGCGAATCCAGCCGTCATCGAGCAAACGTTTGATTGCGCCATACAACGTGCCCGTGCTCAATCGCACACGGCCTTCGCTCAGGCTTTCGACCTCTTTCAAAATGGCGTAGCCGTGCTTGGGGCCGGGTGAAAGGCTCAGCAAGATAAACAGGGTAGGTTCGCGCAGCGGGAGAATATCATTCATATATGTCACCCAACGACATGTCGATTAACTACATATTACGCGCAAGAACGGCGCTTGTCAAGAGGTCAACAACCGCTACCCACCCTTCACTCTGCGATCTGAGCACGATCCTGCCCTGATCGGCCGATTAATCGAGCATTGCGTGGACGTTTCGCCGGTTGTGGCATATCCTCCAGATGTAACTTCGATTATACTGGAGGCTATCCGTATGTTGACCGATCTTCTCAAACGCTCCGACAAGGCGACGGCCTCTGTGACTGTGGGTGGGAGAATGGCCGGCGAAGCCGAAAACAATAACCGCCAGTTCATCGACGCGATTCGGCGCAAAACGCAGCCTGAATCGAACTTTGCCGACGCGCTCCAGACGATGGCAGCGGCCGAGCTGATCTTGGCCCAGGCATTGCGAGAGGGAGGGTAACATGAGCGAACTACCGGAAAACCGGGGCGTGGACTATGCCGGGCAAATCCTGTTCCACTTTCGCCGCAGCTATTTGATGACCGATGCGGGCCACAACGTTTGGCGCGAGGAGGCGGTGCGGCGCGCCATCCCCGCCGGTCAGACGGCGATCATCGTCTGCGATATGTGGGACAAGCATTGGTCCCGGGGCGCGGCGGAACGGGTGAACGTAATGGCTCCGGTTATGAATAACGTGCTGGCGACGGCGCGCGCCAAGGGTGTCCGCATCGTCTTTGCGCCGTCGGACACCATGGGCTACTACGCCGAGACGCCGGCGCGGCGGCGGCTGCGCGCGGCACCCTACATTTCGCCGCCCGCGGAGATCGAGCGGCCCGCGCCGCCGCTGCCCATCGACGACAGCGATGGCGGGTCGGACACGGGTGAAACCGAGGCCAAGCGCGTCTGGTCGCGCCAACATGCGGCGCTGGAGATCGACCAAACGATGGATGGCGTCTCAGACAACGGGCAGGAGATCTACAACTATCTGCACCAGTGGGAGATCCGCCAAGTGTTGATCATGGGCGTGCACACCAATATGTGCATCCTCAACCGTTCGTTTGGCATCAAGCAGATGGTCAAGTGGGGGATCAATATCGCGTTGGTGCGCGACCTGACCGATACCATGTACAACCCGGCCATGGCTCCCTATGTGGATCACGACATAGGGACGCAGTTGGTGGTGGGCTATATCCAGAAGTTCTGGTGTCCAACAATTCACAGCGAGGATTTGACGGGGTGATCACGCGCAAAGCGGCAAGCAGGGGGAATCCATGACCAGTTTGGCGGGCAAGACGGCGCTGGTAACGGGCGCGAGCAGCGGCTTTGGCGCGGCCATCGCCGAGGCGTTGGCCGGGGCAGGCGCGGCGGTGGCGATTGTGGGGCGCGACGCGGATCGGCTCCAGGCGACGGCGGACCGCATCGTGGCGGCGGGCGGGCGCAGTCTGGTGTGCGCCGCGGACCTGGCGGACGAGACCCAGATCGCGGCTGCGGTGCGGCAGGCGACGGACGCGCTGGGGCCGATTGATATTTTGGTCAACAACGCGGGCATGAACGTGACGCAGCGCACCATCCGCGATACCAGCACCGCCCAATGGCGGCAGTTGCTGGAGGTTAACCTGACGGCCGCTTTCGTCTTGACCAAACTGCTGCTGCCCAGCATGATCGCCCGCGAGACAGGGACGATCATCAACGTGGCGTCGCGCGCCGCGTTGCGGCCGCACCTGTTGGGCGGCGTTGCCTACAGCACGTCCAAGATGGGTATGGACGCGCTGACACAGGTCACCAATGAGGAAGGCAACCCGCACAACGTGCGCGCCTGTTTACTGTGTCCCGGCGTGGGCAATACGCCGCTGATCGACCGGCGGCCTGTGCCGCCACCGCTGGAGCAGCGGGCGAAGATGCTCCAGCCCGCCGACGTGGCCGCGGCGGCGCTGCTGGTGGCGTCGCTGCCTCAGCATGTGAACGTGGACCTGCTTTCGCTGCTGCCGACGCGGCTCTGAAGCCGTAACTTGGGTCACATCATTTGCCTGGGAGAGAGCGTCATCAAGAAAGAAGTATGCGTTCATAACCTGTCTGATGTATCATGTGTTATTGGTTAAGGTGGCGACCTTCAGTGTGAAGGAACGAGCGAGTAGAGACATGACTGTAGCATGGCAGGCCCAGGTATTGCGCTTTACGACATTTAGGCAGTTGCCGGGTGCTGCGCTAGATCTCGATGCTATGTGGCACGCTGCGTTGGGGACAGAGCCGGATCAGGTTCAGACGCAGGTCAAACGACAAGTGCAAGTTGTTGAGGCCGAGATAGACGGTGTTCGACGCGTGCTACACGTCGAACCGGAGCGTATTGACTGGCTGTTCCAGCCCGCGCGCGAAATCACCGAGAGCGGCTTGCCAGAATTAGGACCGTTAACCACGATATTGCCGGACTTTATGGCAAGTGTCGACGCATGGCTGTCTCATCCGGAATGGCCGACAGCACGACGGGTAGCAATTGGTATGGTGGTTTTGACGGAAGCGGATAGTCTCCGCAGCGTCCTGCAAACAATCATGCAGATGGAGCCAAGCCTGCATCTCTCGGTAGATAAGGATATCGAGGACTTCTTATTCCAGATTAACCGTCCCCGAGTTGAAGTGTTTGGTAATCTGAATCTTCGGATCAATCGATTGACTAAGTGGTCGGCTGCCCAACTTGTAGAGGCTCGTATTCAGCTGTCAGAAGCGATGATGACACAATTGGCGAGACCGCGAGCTTTCGTCGTTTTGGAAATTGATGTGAATACGCCAGCACAGGGGCAATTTGAGTTTTCGGCATCTGTACAGCAAACCTTGGTGCAACGGCTGATAGCGTTGGCAGACGAGATCATACAGCAAGGCGGCGGCACATGATTGAGAGATCCGCTAGAGAACACTCTACGGGCGATATCCGGCCTATCATTCACACCACATACATCCATGCCGGGACTGCACCGGCTGCATTGGAGCGCATAGTCGAGGAGTGGAACAACCCGGCGCGTCCAGCGGGGCTAACAACTCCCGACGTCTGGGGCCGGTGGGTTACGTCGCGGATGCGGGATGTTGATCGCGAGATGAACTTGTTGCAGCAGTTCAACCAACAACTGCTTGCCGAAATCGAGTCACTGCACCAAGCCTTTGTTCGGCGACCCCTGAAGTGGCCAACCGAGATCTACGATCTGGGGCCGGCGCGTTTACGCTTGATGCGCCCGCTAATGGTAGTAGTTGAGGAATATCCCGAAAGTGGTATAGTCGGTGTGGCCTTTCCACCAACAGAGTCGTATGCGGAAGGCATGACCCTGACAGAAGCAATGGCGTTGCTGAAGGACGATATCGCGAGTCTCTATTC
>CAYJQA010000557.1:0-3854 GCA_964372065.1 uncultured Litorilinea sp. | reverse complement strand
GCGCAGGCGCAAACGGGCAGCCCGACCGCGGCCGCGCCGACCGCCACGCCCAGACCGACGCCGACCGCCAACGCGCCGCCCACCCGCGCCAGCAGTCTCCCGACCGTGCGCCTGCGGGACTTGCCGCAGGAAGCCCGCGACACCGTTGCCCTCATCGACCAGGGTGGGCCGTTCCCCTTCCGCCAGGATGGCGCGGTCTTCCAGAACCGTGAGCGCATCTTGCCGCGCAAGGCCGAGGGGTACTATCACGAGTATACCGTCATCACGCCGGACGCGGACGACCGCGGCGCGCGGCGCATCGTCACCGGCGACGGCGGCGAGATGTACTATACCGACGATCACTATGACAGTTTTCGCGAGATCATCCGTTAG
Organism: uncultured Litorilinea sp.; assembly: GCA_964372065.1. GTDB lineage: Bacteria > Chloroflexota > Anaerolineae > Caldilineales > Caldilineaceae > QEUY01. Next base: position 3,482 of record CAYJQA010000557.1, on the reverse strand, counting down.
CTACCTGGCGAGCCGGACATGAACCGTGTGGATGTGCTGGACCCCATTCGTACTGGCGAGGCCAAGCCCGGCGTCTATCGGCTGCCCAGCCAACCGGCGGCGGACCGCGTGACTGCGACCGTCTCGGCGTGGGGCTGGCGCGCCTTTCACCTGGACGGCCGCGCCATCGCCGACAAGCCCGGCTTTATGGCCGTCGCCGGCGCAGCCATGTCCTTTCCCGCCTACTTTGGCCGCAACTGGGACGCCTTTGAGGAGATGATCTGCGACCTGTCTTGGGTTCCTGCCGCCGGGTATGTGCTGCTCTATACCGACGTCTACCGCTTTGCCGGTGCGCGGCCCGCCGAATGGAACATCGCGCTGGACATCTTCCACCACGCCGTCCACGCCTGGGCCGCCCAAGACGTCCCCATGTACGTCCTCTTGGCGAACAACTGGTATTGGCGCACGCGGCTGCCCCTGCTGGATGTCAACGAGCTAGCAGGTTCATCCTCATGAGTCCCGCACGCGATGTGACGCGGCCGGACCTGCGCGTGTTGGCGCTCGATCTTGACGACACCTTGTTACGCAGTGACCATCAGATGTCGCCGCGCGGCCTGGATGCGCTGCGCCGCTGGCGCGCCGCGGGCGGGCAGGTGGTCATCGCCACCGGCCGCCCCACGCGCAGCGTCGCCGCCGCGCTCCCGCCCGACCTCCAGGACGTCCCGTGGATCACCTACAACGGCGCGGAAGTGGTCCACGACGGCGCCTGCGTCTATGCCAACCTTATCACCGTGGACGACACGCGCGCCATCGTGCGCATGGTGGAGACGGCCCTGCCCGGCTGCATCCTCGGTCTGGAGATCGACGGCGCGCTCTATCTGAACCAGCCTATGGACCGCCCTTCACCCTACCGGGTGGTCAATCTGCTGGACGTGGCGACCCGTCCGGCCGCCAAGGTGTTGGTCTTTCACTCCGACGCCGCCGCCGTCAACGGTCTGTTGGACCAACTCCCGCCAGGCACGCGCGGCCTGGTCTCCGTCAAGTACCGACTGATCCAGATTTTGGCGGCGTCGGCGGATAAGGCCGAGGCGCTGCGCTTCTTGGTGCAGCGGTGGGGGCTGTCCATGCAAAACGTGGTCGCCTTTGGCGATGACGTCAACGACGTGGACATGGTGGCCGCGGCGGGCTATGGCGTCGCCGTCGCCAATGCCGTGGCCGAGGTGCTCGCCGTCGCCGACTGTATCACCCATTCCAACGACGACGACGGCGTGGCCGCCGTGGTCGAGCAGTTGTTGTCCGCCGCCGGCCAGACTACACCGCCCGCGACCTAGGTCGGCGCGGCGCGGCGTGCTATACTAGAATCCTCAATCGTCGCCGTGCAAACAGCCATCGCACAACCTTAGCAGGGTCGCTTATGTCTACTCGATCCGCCGTCGTGGCCGGGCACCTTTGCCTAGACATCATTCCCGCCTTCAGCATCTCACCGGGTCATGGCAGCGCCGTCGTGCAGCCGGGTAAGCTCGTCAACGTAGGCCCCGCGGCGCTGGCGACCGGCGGCGCGGCCTCCAATACCGGGCTGGCCCTCCACCGCTTGGGCATCCCCACCCGCCTGATGGGCAAGATCGGCGACGACCTCTTTGGCCGCGCCATCCTCGACATCGTATCCGCCCGCGACCCTGAACTGGCCGCGGGCATGATCATCTCCCCTGACAGCCCCAGTTCCTATACCGTCGTCATCAGCCCGCCCGGCGTAGACCGCAGCTTTTTGCATTGCACGGGCGCCAACGACACCTTCGGCCCGGAAGACGTGGACCCGGCCAAGCTGCGCGGCGCGGACCTCTTCCACTTCGGCTATCCTCCGCTGATGCGGCGCATGCACATCGACGGCGGGCACGAGTTGTCCGCACTCTTGGCAGGCGTCAAGCGCGCGGGCCTGGCGACCTCGCTGGATACCGCGCACGTGGACGTCGACGCGCCCGCGGGTAAGGTGGATTGGCACGGTCTGCTGACGCTGGCTTTGCCTGCGGTGGACTTCTTCCTGCCCAGCCTGGACGAGGCGCTCTTTATGCTGGACCGGACGCGCTACCAAGAGTTGGTGAGCCGCGCCGGCGACCGCAACCTGGCCGTCGCCGCGGGGTGCGGCCTGCTGCGCGAAGCCGCCGACGCCCTGATCGCGCTGGGCGCGGCGGTGGTCGGCCTCAAGCTGGGCGATCAGGGTTTCTACCTACGCACCACCGGTGATGCCGCGCGGCTTGCCCAGGTGGGCGCGCTCGCCCTCGGTCCCGCCTGGCGCGACCGCGAATTGCTCGCGCCGACCTTCTTGGTGGACGTGGTCGGGACCACCGGGGCCGGCGACTGCGCCATCGCCGGCTTTTTCGCCGCGCTGCTGCGCGGTCACGACCCGGCCGCATCGCTGGTCAGCGCCGTCGCGGCAGGCGCTGCCAACGTGGAGGTCGCCGACGCCATCAGCGGCATCCCCACCTGGGCCGATCTCCAGGCGCGCATCGCCCGCGGCTGGCCGCGCCGTGCGCTCGACCTGGAGTTACCCGGCTGGCAATGGCAGGCCGCGCCGGGTGTCTGGCGCGGACCGAACGACCGCGACCCGTACGCCTGACGCCGCCGCGCATCTGTTAGCGCAACTCGCACCCGCACTTCTCGCACAAGATCGAGGCGAACATGAAACGCTCCCAAATCAACGACATTCTGCGCAGCGCCGACGACTTCCTGCGCGGCCATCAATTTCATCTGCCGCCCTGGGCCTACTGGCAGCCCGACGAATGGCGCAGCAAAGGCCCGGAGGTGAGCGAGATCATCCAAAAACGGCTGGGCTGGGACATCACCGACTTCGGCTCCGGCGACTTCGCCACGATCGGGCTGTTCCTGTTCACCATCCGCAACGGTGATCTGGCGAATCTCCAGACCGGCAGCGGCAAGCTCTATGCCGAGAAGCTCCTGATCGTGGACGTGGACCAGGTGACGCCCCTCCATTTCCACTGGCTCAAGACCGAAGACATCATCAACCGCGGCGGCGGCACGCTGAAGATCAAGCTCTACAACTCTACGCCCGACGAAAAGCTGATGGATACGCCCGTCACGGTCAGCACTGACGGCGTCGTGCGCACCGTCCCTGCCGGGGGTGTAGTCAGCCTGTCACCCGGCGAAAGCATCACCCTGACGCCCTACTGCTACCATGAGTTCTGGGGCGCAGGGAGCCGCGTGCTGGTCGGCGAAGTCTCTACCGTCAACGACGACAACACCGACAATCGCTTCTACACCAGCGTGGGCCGCTTCCCGGAGATCGTCGAAGACGAAGCGCCGCTCTACCTGCTCGTCAACGACTATGCGCGCTACTATGGCGTGCCGCGCGCCTGAACGGTCGTTAACCTGTCTTGTGCATCTTGTTAACAAAAGACCGCCAGAATTCGTGCGAGTCTGCCATATTTACTGGCGTTAGGTTATCTGCTATTATCGGGGACGATTTACGCCATGTGTGATCGCGGGGC
>CAYJQA010000556.1:0-3856 GCA_964372065.1 uncultured Litorilinea sp. | reverse complement strand
GTGATGGGCCATGCGGTCGTGCTCGGCGATCTCCACGATGGCCTGCACGGTCTGATTGAGAAACTGGCGGTCATGCGAGACGACCAGTAAGCCGCCGCGAAAGCTCGCCAGATACTCCTCCAGCCAGGCCAGCGCCGCGAAGTCCAGGTGGTTGGTCGGCTCGTCCAGCAGTAGCAGGTCCGGTTCGGCCAGGAGCAGCGCGGCCAGCCCGATGCGCGACTTCTCGCCGCCGGAGAGGGTGTCAACCGGGCGGCTGCGCGCCAGGTGCGCCACCTGGAGGCCGGTGAGGATCGCCGTCAGCCGGTGGTCGAGGTCATAGCCGCCGCGGCGGTCAAAGGCCTCGCTGAGTCGCCCGTATTCGTTCAACAGCCCGTCCAGGTCGCCGTCGCCGGCTAGGCGCGGGGCCGCCATCGCGGCTTCCAAGCTGTGCAGGCGCGCTTCCATCTCCGCTAGGTCTCCCAGCGACGCCGTGATCAGTTGGTCCACGGTTTGGCCGGCGGCGGCAGCCAGCACTTGCGGCAGGTAGCCGAGACGCCAGCCGGGCGCGCGGCGCACCGCGCCGCTGTCCGGCTCCACTTCGCCGGTGATGATCTTGAGCAGCGTAGACTTGCCCACGCCGTTGGCCCCCACCAGGCCGAGCTTGCGGCCGGTGTCCAGCGTGAACGAAACCCGCTCCAGGACCAGGTTGTCGCCGTAGGATTTGGCGATGTCGTCTAGCATCAAAAGCATGGTGTGGCCTCCGTGTGCCCTCCCAGGAGGGCGATACGGCGGGCACGGGCAGCCTGTGACGGGGTGCGGAGGCCGGGGCTGCGGCGGACTCCCCGGCGGGGAGGCGCGACCGCAAGCTCACACGGCGAAACAAAAAACGGCCACAGGCGGAAATGCCTGTGACCGTCGTGAGCTAATAAACGTTGCGACTACTGTCGCGAGGGCAAGCAGTTTCCGTCTTGGGTATCAGTCGCCTGAATGGCAATTAGGTCCGACACGCGTAGGCTCCCAAACGAAAAACGTACATGCGCTGCCGTATGCAGCGAGTGTGAGGCTACCACACGCGGCGTGGGCTGTCAAGCCGCGTGCGCGCCGAAGAATGTGCGCTCGCGGCGCGGTCGGCGCAGCGAACCGGCGAGGGCGAATGCGGTCGTGATGTGCAGTTGTGGGAGAGTGGACTAGCGCGGGCTGTGGCCCGCATTTTCCGCGACGACGGCGGATGCGTCCAGCGGCGCGGCGAAGCTCCGGCTGCTGACGACAAAGAGCAGCGCCAGCACGGTATAGAGGGCCACAATCAGCAGTAAGAGGCGTTGGGCATAGAGGCGAAGGGGGCCGTGCGAGTAGGGAACATCTGCGGCGAGCGCAATGGCGGCGCGCACCGGCGCGGGGTCAGTGTAAAAAGGTACTGCATAGGGATCATCTTGCATGGCTTGCCTCGCTATGCCTGGTAGTGGCGAGTTGGTCGCCGGGAGGAGGGAGACGCTGTGCGGGCGCTCCGCAGATTCAGGCCGATTATACCTGCTTCGTGGCGCGCGTCAAACCGCGTTTTTCTTGCCGTCCAGGGGCCGCCCGCGGCCCGGTGTGGGACCCGGTTGGCGCGGGCATGGCCCTGTGCTATCATCATCCCGACAACGGCACATCAGAATCGGCACAACAAGCCTAGTTCATCAGAATCATCGACCAGGAGGGCGTCATGGCATGGTTGGCGGTAGAATCATACTATGTGCGGTATAACACCAAAGAACGCCAAGCGGTGATCGGCGTCTATTATCGTGAGGGCGGATCGTTGGAGGGGCGCATGTTGTCGCAGCACTTCCCGCTGCCGCCGGCGGATGCGATGCTCGTGACTGATCTGCTGCGCAATGAGAAGCCCATCTATCTCGACGTGGAGACCGGCGCACTGGCGTCGGGCAAGGAACTGGTGGGCGAAGGTGAGGTCGGCGCGGCCGGTGGAAGCGCGCCGGTCTAGGCGTGTGGCGCGGGCGGCGGCACAATCGACAGAGAAATGCAGGGCCGGGAGCGCACGATTAGCTCCCGGCCCTGTTGTTATGTATGCCCCGATCAGTCCTCCACCGCGATGACGCGCAGCGGGAAGGCGTCCAGCCCGCTCACCGGCACCGGCGGCGCGTAGACCTGCACGCGGGCGCGGGTGAGTTGGTCCAGGTTGGTCAGGTTTTCGATGAGCGGAATGCCGGCGCGGAAGAGCAGCAGATGGTTAACGTTGGCGTGGGTCGTGTCATGCGATAACTCGACGCCCATCGAATCTACGCCCATGAGCTTCATCCCCTGACCGACCAGCCACTCCAGCGCAGCTGTGGAGAAATACTTGGTGTTGCTACCCATCCGGCCAAAGACGATGTCGCCGGGGCGGACGCCGCCAGCTTGGGCCGCGGCGACTTGCACCTGCGCCAGGGTAACGCCGCCCTCCGCTTCGGCTGCGCGCAAGTCCAGGATGACCGCCGGGCCGACTAACCGGTCAAGCGGCGTGGCTGCCAGGTCCGCGCCGTCGCGCAGGCAGTGGAAAGGAACCTCGATATGCGTGCCCACATGGTTCATTAGCTCCACGTCGGACATTACATACCATTCGCCTGCCGGGCGCACCTTGCCGGGGATCTCCTGGAGCGCGTTGTGGATGTTGACCACGAACTTGCGCTCGGCGTGGCGGTCAGTTGGCTGGATCACACGGGTCAGGTCAACGATGCGAGTGGGCATGGGTGCGTAATCCTTCCTTAGTGCTCGCGCGGCGTAAGGTGATCGTGGAGCGGCGTGTGCTGGTGAAAGACCCCGGCGCGATGGAGCCGCTGGTGCAGTTGATTGTGGGCCGCCTCCAGCCCGGCGCGCAGCTGGCGGAAGCGTTGGGCGTCGGGCCGGGGCGCGATGGTATCCACATAGGCGAGCGCGCCTTCGATCTGCTCCAGCACGGCGATGGCGTCGGCTTCGCGATAGAGCGGCCGGTCGCCGACAAGCACCTGGACCGCGCTGGTATGCGCGGCGATCTCGCCCGGCTTGCCCCAATAGCTGCCGCGCACGCGCACAGCGATCCAGGTGGAGTCACTCACGGGGATGCGGGCAGTCCCCGCCGCGGCGAGTGTCTTGTCGTAGGCCGTACTATCCACGGCCAGCCCGCCGCCGACGATCTCCACCTGGTCGATCGGCAGGTTGACCGACTCGACGCGCCAGGCGACTTCCACCGTGCCGCCGGTCGCCGGTAGCTGAAGCTGGTCGCCGGGGACGTGACCGTCCACCTGCATTTCGACCAGGGGGCCGACGGTGACAAAGGTGTTGCCGCCGCGCACTGCGGCCATCCAGTTCTCATAGCTGAACTCATGTCCGCGCAGGTGGGCATAGGTGCGGACGCCGCCGAGCAACGACGCCGCGGTCATTTTGTCCGAGCCGCCCACCAGCGGTACTTGATAGCCCAGATTGAGATAGCGATACCAGTCGGCGAGGCCATAGGGGCTGATGTGCATGTTGGCCGGGTTGAGCGGGTTGAAGGTCATCATCTCGATGGCGTTGACGAGGCCCAACACGATATCGGCGGCGCGCTCAAGCTGCGGGTTGGGCGCGTGCGGCATGACGACCAGTCCGCCCTGGTCAATACAGCGCTGCGCCCATTCGGCCATGCTCACTTCCAGCGGGTCGCCGATGGCGGATTCGGATGGCCCGCCGGTGCACAGCGGATGGATCATCTCGCCCTTGTAACCCAGCAGCGAGATATGGCCGAGCGTCTGCATGCGGTTTTCGGTGCCGACGCGCACGAGAAACTCGCCGTCGCCGCCGAAGTCACGCGCGCCCAGCGTTGTGCGCCCGTCAAAGTCGCTGACGTTGCTAAACATCTCACCCCACTGGCTCGCCAGCAGGTTGACGA
>CAYJQA010000555.1:0-3859 GCA_964372065.1 uncultured Litorilinea sp. | reverse complement strand
GCCCCGCACCGTCGCCATGACCGGCACATCCAGCAGCCAGCCCGCCCACACACTCACTTGTTCCGGCAGCGCGGCGTGACTGAGCGGCATCTGCACCACCAGCACCAACAGCGCGCCCGTCAGCATCCACGCTCCGCCGGGCCGGTCCACACGCAAGAAGCGATAGGCCGCCGCCGCCATAAAGAGCGCCAGCAGCGCATAGAGCGTTGCCTGACCCGGTGCGATGATGGCGTCGAACACCCATTCCACCAGGGGACTATGCACGCCTTCGGGCGACAGCAGCCCCGTCACCAGCACCAGCAGCAGGCTCACCAGCAACGCCAGGCTGTGCGGCCAGCCCGCGCCGCCGTTCAACACCTGGCGCAGATGCACCCAGGCCACGTTGAGCAGCCCCAACACCAGCGCAAACGCGCTCAGCAGCAGCCCCCACGTGTAGAGATACGTGGCGGCAGTGCGGATCAGCGGCTGCTCCACAAAGCGATCCACGCCCAAGACCGCCACGCCGGCGATCACCAGCAGCAACACCAGAAAATAGGGGCGCAGGACGCGTGCAGTAGTCATCGCGACAGACTCAGAGGAGAAAAGCGGCCAGGACCAAACACAGCGCCAGCACCATTACGCCCCAGGCCATCCAATCGGCGGCAGGGTCCGGAACGGGCGGCGCATCTTGCAGCGCGCCGGGCGGTGGGTCGCCGGCTTCCCACAGCGGCCATGCCGCCCAGGCCGGGGCAACCCCGGCGTGCAGGCGCGGGGCCAACTCCGGCGCGCCGTCCAACCCCGCGGCCATGCCCCATGTCGCCAGTTGAGTCGCCGCGTCCGCGCCGCCATAGACCAGCACCGGCTCCGGGGCCAGCGGTGCGCCCGCACCCAGGGGGCTCCCGGGCAGCGGGGACAGCAGCGCGCCCAGCCAGGCGGCGTCCGCCCCGCCCGCCACCAGCCAGGGCGCGGTCACGTCGGCGCGTTGGACCGTCGCCATCTGGAGTGCCAAGAGCGCCAGGGCCGCGTCCGCGACCGTGCCGGTTGCGCCCAACGCCAGGCGCGGCGGCGCGCCGGCCTCCACATCCCGTTCGATGGCGGCCTGCCAGGCCGCGGCGATGGCCGCGGCCGCGTGTTGGCGGTTCATGGCCGGTGGGCGTCCTGTGGCCCTGCGCCCGCATGGGGCAAGCTCAACTGCCCCGCCCACACCTGCGGCGCCCGCCATCCCAACAGGGCCGCCAACGGGGCGACGACATAGAGCGCCTGGCCGGCCACAAAGGCCAACGGCGCATGGCTGCTCACATAGAGCAGCAGCGGCGCTAACAGTTGTCGCCGCCGGGCGGCATCCCACACCTCAGTCAGTTCGTGATCCATAGGCTTGGCGCATTGGGCCGCGCCCGCACGCGGCCGGTGGTCTGGTGGCAGCTCTCGTGGCGACATTGTATCATACCCCCGGACGATTCCATGCGCCGCGGCGGTCGCCGGTCAGCCAACGGGTACGCCAGATGGTAGGGAGTTGCCCGCCGCGTGTGTTATACTACCCGCAATTCCAGCCAAGCCGGCGCGGCTCGTTGCCATTGGCCGCGCCATTCCCGTACAAGCTAGGACCCACCGCGTCTATGCTACGATCTTCTTCTGTGCGAGCCTCGTTGTTAGTCCTGTCGATCTTGGCGCTGACGGCCTGCAGTCGCCCAGCGGCCGCACCCACCGCCACCCCAACCAAGACCCCCGCCGCCCAAGTTGCGGCCGTGGTCGTCCCCACGGACACGCCCATCCCGCCGACGGCCACCCCGGAACCGGCCCCCATCTTGGTGCCGACCGACACGCCGACCCCCTTGCCGGGCAACATTGCGCCTTTCACCGGGCTGGCGTCGAGCAACCCCGAATGGTTGCGCCGCCGTCCCGTCATGATCTGCATCAACAACGACCCGGCCGGTCGCGCCGCCCACTATGGCTTGAGCTTTGCCGACATCGTCTATGAGTACATCGTGGACGGCTTCACCTTGACCCGGCTCACCGCCCTGTATCAAGGTCAGAATGTGGACCGCGTGGGGCCGGTGCGCTCGGCGCGCTTGCCCAACATCAAGATGACCTATATGTATGACGGCGTGCTGGCCTGCTCCGGCGGCAGCGACGAGGTCCGTTATCTGCTCAAGAACGAAGTCGGCTTCCCCTACCTCGACGCCGACATCGACGACCCCTCGCAGACGCGCTACTTCCAGAGCCTCGGCAACGACTACCGCACGCGCGTCCAGACCAGCCCGGACGGCGTGCGCCGCTGGCTAGACGATACCGGGCGTACCAAAGAGTGGAGCCGCCCCGGTTTCCAGTTTAGCGCCGAGCCGCCGCCCAACGCGGCCGGGACCGCCGCCGCCATCCAGATCGCCTACCCCGGCGGCAACCAGATCGAATGGCGCTATGACGCCGCTCAGGGCGGCTATCTGCGCTTCCAGGGCGGCGCACAGCAGTTTGACCCGGCAAACGCAGGACAACCAATTGTCGCCAAAAACGTCATCATCATCAGCGCCGTGCATACTCTCACCGATATCGTCGAAGACAGCCTGGGCACCAAGGGCGTCGACATCGAGTTGTACGGCTTTGGCGACTTTCGCATCTTCCGTGACGGACAAGTTTATGAAGGCACTTGGCGCGCCGACCCGGAGAACCCTCCGCGTTGGCTCGGCCCAGGTGAAGTGCTGATCAACCTCAAACCAGGGCAAAGTTGGATCCAGGTAGTACGCGACCTGACCGAGGTCGTCTATCAGTAAGCGCGCCGGCCGCGCCCCGCGCCGGCGCCGCGGCGTCTGTCTGACCGGGGGTGCCGTATCACGGTCCGGGGACCGATCCCCCCATAGCCAACAAGGGAGTGGAAGATGAACCAACGTATCCATGCCGGCGTCGCCGGGCCAGGGGCGGAAACCCACCGGGTGCGTCCTCGGCCGCGGCTTTGGGGGTGGCTGCTGAGCCTGACCATCGCGGCCGCGCTCACTAGCGGGCTGTGGCTGCTGGTCGGCTCCACGGACCGCGCCCAGGCGCAGGAAGCCGACCCGCCGGGCTACAGCTATTACGTCCAGGCAGGCGACTCCTGGGGCATCATTGCCGAACTCGTCGGCCTCCCGGCACAAGACCTCATGGACGCCAACCCGGACGCGGTGCGCGACGGCGACATCCTCATCTTGGGCGAGGCGCTCTTTGTGCCGGTCGCCGACGCCAGCCTGATTCGCCGCCACGAAGTCTCGGCCGGCGAATCGTGGAACAGCATCGCCGACAAGTATGACATCCCGTCCAGACTGCTGCGCGCCGTTAATCCGCGGCCCAACCGTACGTCAGACTTCCTCTATCGCGGCGAGTCGCTCTTGATCCCGCCCGTCGGCGCGGCCGTGCCGGTCGCGGGCGGCACACCAGGCCCGACCGCCGCCACCGCCACACCCGTCCCGACGGTCACCGCGGCGGCCACGCCGGAGGCCGAGCCGGTTACGGCGACGGTCGCAGTGCCCGCGGCCGAGCCGGAGATCACGGCCACCGTGGAGGTCACCGCGGGCGACGAAGTCACCGTCGGCGTGGAAGTCACGCCCGGCGTCGAGATTACCACCGGCGTCGAGGTCACCACCAGCGTCGAGATTACCGCCGCCGCGGAAGTGTCCACGACGGCCGTCGTCACTCCGTCCTTTGACCTGCCCGCCTGCCCCGAACGCTTCGCCGACTATGCCCCGGCCATGACCGACTTGATCAATACCGTCGAGCCGGGCATCGAAGCTACCACGGCCTATCTAGTCCAGTGTAAGGCGCTGGTGGACGATGGCGCAGTGGTCGCCGACCTCAACGGCGACGGCCAGGATGACCTCGTCGTCGTCTACGAGAACCCCAGCGACGAGCAAATCTT
>CAYJQA010000554.1:0-3872 GCA_964372065.1 uncultured Litorilinea sp. | reverse complement strand
CCCGCGCCTCCACACCCCCCCCCCCACGCCGATGGCGCGCCAAGCGATACCTGTCCGTTGTTGCGTCCGCGCGTCGCACCCAGCCGTCGTTAGGGTCTCGGCGGTCCATGGCAGGAGCAAGGCAGCATGTTGCGATCGTTGGCAGTTCGACTCGCCCGCATGACCCCTGTTTATCCCATGCTCAGAACCTGGCGGCGCAGGCGAGCGTTCGCCAAGTTCAGCGAGGAGGACGCCCAACGCGCCGCGTTCTACGCGCAGTTCATGGCGTCCGGCGACCTGGTCTTCGATGTCGGCGCGAATATGGGGAACCGGACAAAGGTCTTCCTCAGCCTACAGGCAAGGGTCGTCGGCTGTGAGCCGCAAGCGCAGTGCGCGGACTTCTTGCAAGAAGTGCTTGCGCGCGAAGGGAACTTCACGTTGGTGCGGCAAGCCCTTGGCAATCGTGCCGGCAAGACGGAAATGTTTGTCAGTAGTTCGCATGTCCTCTCCACGCTCTCCGCGGACTGGATCGGCGCAACCCAGCAGAGCGGCCGTTTCGCCGCCTACGAATGGGCTACCAAACAGGCTGTGGAAGTCACCACACTGGACCAGGCCATCCGCGAGTATGGCAAGCCGTCGTTCATCAAGGTCGACGTGGAGGGGTACGAAGCCGAGGTGTTGGCCGGTTTATCCGAACCAGTAGACTACATCTCGATTGAGTTTGTCCCTGAGACTATCGAAGGCACGTTTCGCTGCATCGACCACATGACGAGCATCGCCCGCGCCCCGGTATTCCAATTGTCCTTGGGCGAATCAATGGCCTTTGCCTGGCCGGACTGGGTTGTCGCGGCGGAAGCCAAGCAGATACTGGCCGGCGTCCAATCCCCGCTGTGGGGTGATGTCTATATCCGTTGCACATAAGCCGTGCGGTCCATCTCTGCGGAGCCGTCGCTTGAATCTCGCCACCATGTCCCCATTTGACCCGGAAATCATGCCTCTTGCGGGCACACCTGAAAGGTTGGCACATGTCTGCCTATAGCGTATTGATCACCGGCGGCCGCGTCGTGGACGGCACGGGCAATCCCTGGTTCTATGGCGATGTGGCGCTGGCAGGCGACCGCATCGCCGCGATCGCGCCGCCCGGTACGATTGACCCCAGCCAGGCCGCCGAGGTGGTGGACGCGGCCGGGCTGGTGGTCTGCCCCGGTTTTATCGACATCCTCAGCCATTCCATCATCCCGCTGATGGTGGACCCGGCCTGTCTGTCCAAGATCACCCAGGGCGTGACCACGGAAATCATGGGCGAGGCGTCCACGCCCGCGCCCTTTGGCGAACAGTCGTCGTTTATCGACAGCCCCATGATGCGGTTGGCCCCGGCCTGGGCCGCACGGATACGGTCGTGGACGCACTTCCGTGACTGGCTGGAGGCGATGGTCGCGAGCGGCGTGTCGTCCAACGTGGGGTCATTCCTGGGCGGTGGGACGCTGCGCGCCCACGCGATGGGGATGGAGCTGGGCGAGCCGCACGCGGACCAACTGGCGACCATGCGCCGGGTCATGGCCGAGGCCATGGAGGAAGGCGCGTTCGGCGTGTCGTGCGCGCTGATCTACCCGCCCAGCGCGTATTCGAGCCAAGCGGAGTTGGTCCAGGTGTGCAAGGTGGTGGCCGAGTATAACGGCATCTACATCACCCATGTGCGCTCCGAAGCGGACGGGCTGATCGACGGCTATACCGAAGCCCTGGCGATTGGCCGCGCAGCCGGGCTGCCGGTGCACGTCTATCACCTCAAGGCCGCGGGCAAACGCAACTGGGGCAAGCTGGGGCGGCTGCTGGAGCTGATCGACGGGGCGCGGGCCGCAGGCCAGGACATCACCTGCGATATGTACCCCTACACCGCGGCGGGGACGGGGCTGACGTCGGTGCTGCCGCCGTGGGCCGCGGCGGGCGGCAAGCTCTACGACAACCTGCGCGACCCGGCCAAGCGCGCCGAGATTCGCGCTGCCGCGCTGGCCCCGTCCGGCGATTGGGAAGCGATGGGCGACCTGTGCGGGCCGGAGGGCGTTATGCCGGTGGGGTTCACCAAGCCGGAGCACGCGCCCTATGTGGGCAAGCGGCTGGATGTGATCGCAGAGATGCGTGGCCAAGAATGGATCGACGCGGCCATCGACCTGTTGGCGGCGGAAGGGCAGCGCATCAGCACCATCTACTTTATGATGGACGAAGACAATGTGCGGCGGCAGTTGCAGCAGCCGTGGATGATGGTGGGCACGGATGCCGGGGGACTGGACCCGGTCTGGGCCGCGCCGTTGGGGCCGTATCATCCGCGCGCCTATGGCACGTATCCGCGCATCTTGGGCAAATACGTGCGCGACGAGCGTGTGCTGCCGCTGGAGGACGCCATCCGCAAGATGAGTTGGGCGGTGGCGAGCCGGTTGGGGCTGCACGACCGCGGGCGGCTGCACGTGGGCTGCGCGGCGGATGTGGTCGCGTTCGACCCGGCGACCGTGGGCGACCGCGCTACCTTTGAGTCGCCGCATCAGTTGTCCGTGGGCGTGCGCGACGTGTGGGTCAACGGCGGGCGTGTGCTGCGTGACGGTGTGCACACGGGCGCGACGCCGGGCCGCATCGTAGAGGGGCCGGGCCGCATCCGCGGCTAACCACATGCGACGGCCATCCGCACGGGTGGCTGTCGCCTTTCCCATGGGGGCGACGCGGGCGCTGCTCGCTTTGGACGACCGGTGACCACGATTGCTCATACGCCCCCGTCGCGCGTTATACTCAGGTAGTCAGACGGATCAGCGTTGGAGTTGCCCGATTCATTAGCCTTCAGGAGACACAATTATGTCGACCCAAGTCACCCGCGATTTGCTGAAGGAGTTCCTCGAAGCCTTCAACCGTCATGATCTGGATGCCATCATGGACTATTTCGACGATGACTGTGTGCTTTACCTGCCGCGCGGCGCCGCTCCGCGCGGGGACCGCTACATGGGCAAGGCCGCGGTAAGAGCCGGATTGGCTACGCGCTTCGAAGGCATTCCGGACGTCCACTATGGGGAAGATCGACACTGGGCTTGTGGCAACTTCGGCGTCTCGGAGTGGACAATCACGGGCACGCGGAAGAATGGGGAGTCAATTGAAGTCCGCGGCGCCGACCTGCTCGAATTTCGTGACGGCAAAATAATCCGCAAGGATTCGTTCTGGAAGATTCTCGAATAGGCGTTATGTACGCGCCGGCTGAACCTGGCCATCGATCCGCCTAGGTAGTGTCTGCAATCTGTCATGCTGAGCGTAGCGAAGCATCCCCTTCACCGCCGCACCGGGATGCTTCGCTTGGGCGCCCTTTGGGCACAGCATGACAGCCGTGACGAGGCTTCTCAGACAGTTTCTCAGTCCGCAGCCTTTAATCGACCTTTGCGGAGCACTGCGAAGGAGATTGGGCCGCACGCCCATACGCAGAAGGTAGCTATGATGAAGATAGTCGTATTGATCAAACAGACGCCCGACACGGCGGAACTGCCCGCGATCACCGCCGACGAAGTGCGGCAGGACAAGGTGCAGGCGACGCTGGTCGTCAACCCGTGGGATGAGTTTGCCGTAGAGGAGGCGATCCGGCTGGACGAGCGCTTTGGCGCGGACACGCTGGCCGTGACGCTGGGGCCGCCCGACGCCACCGACGCGCTCAAACGCTGTCTGGCCATGGGGATCGCCCAGGCCCAGTTGATCGACCGCGGCGGCCTGGCCGGCGGCGATATGTGGACGACGGCGGCGGCGCTGGCCGCGGCCGTGACGGCCGTCGGCGACGTGGACCTGGTCCTTACCGGCAAGCAGAGCGTGGACGAGAACAGCAGCGCCGTGCCGATCGGCGTGGCGCGCAAGCTGGGCTGGCCGGTGCT
>CAYJQA010000553.1:0-3872 GCA_964372065.1 uncultured Litorilinea sp. | reverse complement strand
ACCTGGGCCTACGCCCCGGTGATGTGGCCGCGCAGATCACTCTGGCGCGCCTGGCGCTGGCAGCCGGCGAGTTGGCCCTCGCCCAAGACGTTGAGCGGCGTTTGGGCGCCGGTGTCCCGGTCACGGCGGAAGATGACGACCTGGTGCAGCTTGCCGAGCTACACGCAGCCCTGGGCAACGCGGAAAGCGCCAAGTCGGTGCATCTGGAGCTGGCGCGGCGCAAGCGTTCCCAGCTAGAGTCACTGGCCGCCGCCCTCGCGCCGTTCGTGGACCTTGCACCGGACCTGGCCGCCGACCCCGCCGAACTCTATCGCCATCTCAGCGGTCCCCAATCCATCACCGTTAGTCGTGACGAGCGCCGCGCGGTCCAGCTAGAGGCCGCCCGCCATTTCGGCTTTATGAAGCTGCGCGAGGGCCAGACTGAGATCGTGGCCTCCGTCCTCCGCAATGAATCGGTGCTGGCGGTCATGCCCACGGGCGCGGGCAAATCGCTCTGCTACCAGTTGCCCGCGCTCATGCTGCCCAAACCGACGCTCGTCATCAGTCCGCTGATCGCGCTGATGAAAGACCAGGTAGACAGTCTGCCCACCGTGGCCCGCCGCCAGGCCACCTTTATCAACAGCACGCTGACCGACGAAGAGATCGCGGCGCGTTTGGCGGGCGTGGGCCGCGGCGACTACAAGTTGGTCTACGCCGCGCCCGAGCGTCTGCGCCAACGCGCGTTTCTGGCCGCCTTGCGCCGCGCCGGGTTAGCCCTCTTCGTCGTGGACGAAGCGCATTGTGTCAGCCTCTGGGGCCACGATTTTCGGCCCGACTATCTCTTCATCCAGGAAGCCCGCCACGCGCTCGGCAATCCGCCCGCCCTGGCCCTGACCGCGACCGCCCCGCCCCGTGTGCGCGATGAGATCGTGGACTACATCAGCAGCGACCCCACCGGCGACCAAGCGGCCATCCACCCGCGCGTCATCGCCCTGGACATCTTCCGCCACAATCTGCACTTGTCGGCGCTGCAGTTCCATAATGAAGAAGAGAAACTGACCGCGCTGATCAAGTTCGTCTCCGAGACCGCCGACAGCGGCATCATTTATGTCAATAGCCGGCACCGGGCCGAGGCGCTCGCCGTTGCGCTGCGCGGCGAGGGTGTGAGCGCCGAAGCATACCACGCCGGGATGCAGGAGCGCGGCGCGATTCAGGACCGCTTCATGTCCGACAAGACGCGCGTCGTCGTCGCCACCATCGCCTTTGGCATGGGCATCGATAAGAGCGACATTCGCTTCATCGTCCACTTCCACCCCTCCCGCAGCTTGGCCGCCTATTACCAGGAGGTTGGCCGCGCCGGCCGCGACGGCAAGCCAAGCCAGGGCGTTCTCTTCTACAGCAACAACGACTGGTCCAACTTGCGCCGGTGGGCCAAGGCGGACGAATACACGGCCGACTTCCTGGAGCGGGTCTATGCCGCGGTCGCCGCACAGTTGGGCATCCATCCGGACGCCGCCGAGCCGGCCCCCCTCGACAACGTCTCCGGCCCCGTGGACTTGCGCCGCCTGCTCCAGGTGTTGAACACCGACGAGACCACCGCGCGCGTCGCCGTCAGCACGCTGGAGCGCGCCGACCTGCTCAGCCGCGGCTTTGACGTGCCCCAGGAGCTGGCCCTCACTCTGCCCCGCCGCGTGCCGGAAGCCGCCAAAGCCGACGCCGGGTTCATGCAGTTGTTGCGCGGTCTGGCGCTTGGCCCCGGCCAAGCTGCCACCTTCAAGACCCGCAATGTGGCGACCTTTATGGAGTGGGATCAGCACGATGCCGAGAGCGTTCTGCTGGAATGGGAGGCCGTCGGCTGGATCGAGGTCAACGCGAGCCGCCGCGCCATGTGGATTGACCTGGCCCCACGCCCCGCTGACCTGCACGAACGCCTTGACCGTATGTTGGGTCAGTCGGCCGCGGTCGCCCAGCGCCGCATCGACGACATGGTCGGCTATGCCACCAGCGAAACCTGCCGCCACGGCTACATTAGCGCCCACTTTGGCAGCCCGCCACGCTCCCACTGCGACGTCTGCGATGTCTGTACCGGCATCCGTCCCGCGCTGCCCCAGGGCGAGGTCCTTGTCGACGGATTGCCGGAGGACGCCGACGTGGCGCTGATGATCATCGACAGCTTGGTCAGCCTGCCCAAGCCGGTGGGCCGCAGCGGTCTGGCGCGCATCCTCGCCGGCAGCCTCCGCGCCCCCGTCACGCCGGACAAGGCGCGCCATCACGGGCGGCTCAAGGGGCTGGGCGAAGGCGGCATCATGGAATACATCGACGAATTGCTGGAGCAAGGCCGTCTGCGCCAGTACGAGCGCCAGGGCTATCCGGTTTTGGCCCCCACCATGCGCGGACGCGCCGAGGCCGAAGCCTGGCTGGGCGAGCATCCGGACTTGGCCGCGTTGGGCGACACGCCGGCCCCGTCCGCAACAGAACCGGTCGAAGCCGACACGCCGTCCGAGGGCGACAAATATACCGCCCTGCAGAAAGCCGTGTGGCTGTGGCGGCGGCGCACCGCCGAAGCCATCAGCCAGCCGCCCTATATGGTGCTCACCAACGAACTCATCCTGCGTATCGCCGAGACGCGCCCACAGACCCTGGACGAACTCGCCGCGCTGCCCGGCATGGGCGCGCAACGTCTGGAACACTACGGCCCGACCCTGCTAGACATCATCCACCTAAATCAGCCGGAACCCGGCGACGACGAGAAGCTCGCCGCCCAGCGCGCCGCGCCGCCCCGCCCCTACGTTGCGCCGCCCGCCGCCGTGTCGCCGCAGGTGGAACGCCGCATCTACCTCAAGCTGCAGGAATTCCGCCAGAAACATGCCGTGGCGCGCCGGGATCGACCGTCGGTCATCGCCTCCAATACCTTGCTCAAGACGATTGCCCACACCGCGCCCGTCGACGAGCAGGCGCTTCTCGATCTCGTCGGTTTTCGTCAAAGCGGCCTCGCCGACGCAGCCGGCGTGATCCTTGCCATTGTCGCCGCCGCGCGCAGCGCTTGACTCGCACGCGGTGGCCGCGTCAGCTTCCGCGCCCTCACATGTCAGCCGGGCGTCATTGCATGCCATACACCGGCGCGCTATAATGTAGTTCGGTATGAATGAAGCGGAATCGCATCGACGGCGTCCACGCGGCCTATGCTGCAAGTGCTGCAGCGCCACGCATACCAAGTACCTGAACACTAGTGGAGGAAACACACATGGCATCCCTGATGGAAAAAGTCTCGACGCTCATTTCGGCCAACCTGCATGCGCTGGTTGACCAAGCCCTAAAGAGCAATAGCTTGGCGGTCATCGACCAGTACGTCCGCCAGGTCGAAGCGAATCTGGAAGATCTGGAAGAAGCCGCCGCCGCCGTGGGCGGCGAAGTGAAGTCCATCAAGCGACGCGTGGATGATCATGTCCACAAGCTGGCCGAGATGGACCGCGCCATCGACGCCTTCCTGACCGAAGGCAACGAATCGGCGGCTGTGGCTATCCAGAGCCGGTTCAACAGCACTGAACGCCTGGTCGAGACCTATCGCGAACAACTGAACCGCCAAGAAGTCGAATTCCGCAAGCTGTTGGACGCCAAGGTGAAGCTCGAAGCCCGCCTGGCTACCATGAAGCAGGAGCGCGAAGAGTTACAGGCGCTGCTGGAGTTGGCCAAGAGCAAAGAGAAGACCGTGGAGATCATGAAGGGTCTCCAGGACCTCACCGGCTCCGGTGATTCCGACATCAAGCGTATCGCCGACAGCATTCGCGGACGTCTCGACAAGGCTTCGACCGCCAGCGAGATGCGCGCCGCCAGCCTCGACGAGCAGATGGACCAGGTGCTCGAACGCACCGTGCTGGATTCCCAGCTCGCCG
>CAYJQA010000552.1:0-3895 GCA_964372065.1 uncultured Litorilinea sp. | reverse complement strand
CCCCAATTCCGCGCCCGCCCCGAATGGATCGGGCTGGAGCAGGACGACACCGGGATGCTGGCCGCCAGCCGGTGTGTGGCGGCCCTGGTCAGCCAGGCCGTCCGGCACGGCGCGACCGTGTACGAAGAAACGCCCGTCGCCGCGGTCACGCCGGATGGCGACGGGGTGCGGGTGCGTCTGGCCGGCGGGACAGAGATCATGGCGGACCGCGCCATTCTCACCGCGGGGCCGTGGGCGGGACGCTTTCTCGCCGGGCTGGTGGACATGACCGTGCCCCTGCGCGTGACGCGCCAACAGGTCGCCTATTTCCGCGTCGACGACCCCGCGGCCTATGCCGTGGGGCGCTTCCCGGTCTTTATCTTGGTCAGCGACCCGCACTTCTATGGGTTCCCCATCTGGGAGCAGCCCGGCGCGGTCAAACTTGCGCTGGAGCAGACCGCGGACGTGGTGGACCCGGACGCCCCGCGCACGGTTGACCCCGGCTTGCTGGCAGACCTCGCGGCGGGCGTCGCCGCCACCATGCCCGGTCTCGACCCGCGCCCGGTCCAAGTCGTGCCGTGTCTCTATACCGAGACGCCCACCCGCGATTTTGTGATTGACCGCCACCCCGACCACCCTCAGATCGTCATCGCCGCCGGCTTTAGCGGCCGCGGCTTCAAACATGCGATTGCCGTGGGCCGGCTCTTGGCCGATCTGGCCGCCACCGCGCCGGGGGACTATCACAGCCCCTTCTGGCGCGACGTCTATCGCCTTGCGCGTTTTGCCGCCCACTAATGGAGACCCGGATTCTCGCTCTGGCCGACCCTGCGGCCCTGGACCTAGCGTGTGCGCTCTTGGCCGATGAGCAGGTCATCGCCGCGCCCACGGATACGGTCTATGGCGTCTTTGCCCGGCCTGACAGCGCCCTGGCGCTTGAACGTCTCTATCTCGCCAAAGCGCGGCCGCCCACCAAAGCGATCCCCGTGTTGATCAGTGATGACGCCCAACTGGGCGACCTGGTACGCACCCCGCTGCCGCCCGCCGCGACCGCGCTCATCCGGCGCTTTTGGCCCGGTGCGCTCACGCTTATCCTGCCGGCGCTGCCCCATTTGCCCGCCATCCTCACCGCCGGTCAGCCGACGCTCGGCGTGCGGATGCCCGACCACGCCGGGCTGCGCCGTCTGCTGGAACGCACCGGCCCCCTGGCCGCCACCAGCGCCAACCGCAGCGGTGACGGCGAGACGCACAGCGCCGCCGCAGTCGCCGCGCAGCTCGGCGGGCGCATCCCGCTGATCCTGGACGCCGCCGCCGGCCTGCCTGCATCGCCGGGCAGCCCCGTGAGCCAGGCCAGCACCATCGTGGACTGTTGCGGCCCCACCCCCGTCATCGTGCGTGAAGGGGCGTTGGCCGGGGACGTGCGGCGTCTGCTCGCCGAGTTGGCCGCCCCATGCTGATCGGGATTGACGCCTCACGCGCCGGTCGCGCCCGGCGCACCGGCGTCGAACGCTACTGCCTGGAGATCATCCGCGCCCTGCTCGACTTGCCCCAGGCCGCCGCCCACCGCTGGCGGCTCTATGTGGACCGCGTCCCCAACGAAGTGCCCGCCAACCTGCCCGCCCACGCCGAGATCTGCGTCCTCCCCGCGCAACGGCTGTGGACCCATCTCGCGCTGCGCCGTGAGGTCTTGTCCCGCCCGCCCGATGTGCTCTTTGTGCCCGGCCACGTGATCCCGTTTGTGTGGCCCGCGACCAAGCTGCCGCCCGCGGTCGTCACCGTCCACGACTTGGGCTATCTGGACTACCCGGACGCTCACACCTGGGCACAGCGCGCCTATCTCACCTGGAGCACACGCTGGAGCACATGGGCGGCGACGCGGGTCATCGCCATCAGCCGCACCACCGCGACCGAGCTGCACGCACGGCTCGGCGTGCCGGTGGACAAGCTCACCGTCGTCTATGAGGCCGCCGTCCCCCTGCCCACGCCGTCCGCCGTGGACATCCAAGCGACGCGCGCCCGCTATGGGCTGGCGCGGCCCTATGCGCTCTATGTGGGCACGATCCAGCCGCGCAAAAATATCGCCCGGCTGCTGGCGGCCCATGCCGCGCTGACGCGTACCGGCGACCCCGGCTTTGACCTCGCGCTGGTGGGCGCGCCGGGGTGGCGCAGCGACGCGCTCATCGCCCAGGCCGCCGCCCAAGACCGCGTCCATCTGCTCGGCTATACGCCCGACGCCGACCTACCCGCGCTCCTGGCGGGCGCGACCTGTTTTGTCTTTCCGTCGCTCTATGAAGGCTTTGGCCTGCCCGTGCTCGAAGCGCAAAGCCTGGGAGTTCCTGTCATGACCAGCCACAATTCCGCCCTGCCCGAGATCGCCGGCGACGCCGCGCTCCTGGTGGACCCCACCGACGTGGACGCCATCGCGCGCGCCATGCTCCAAGTCAGCGCGGACGACGCGCTGCGCCGCCGCCTCATCGCTGCGGGCTATGCCAATGTGCAGCGCTTTTCCTGGACCAAAGCCGCCGCCGAGACGCTCGCGGTGCTGGAAGCCGCGGCCGCACAACGGACCTAACGAGAACACGGTCTTCACCGCGAATGGCACGCCTTGTCACCCTGAGCGTTAGCGAAGGGTCTCTCTGGCGTAGCGACCGTACCAGAGAGATTCCTCCTCGCCGACTCGTCGGAATGACAAGGCAACCACTCGGGTAATTCGGCATGATAGAAACATTGCCCACCGTCACCATCCTCGGCGTCCCGGTCCACCGCGTGGACGTCGCCGGCACGCTGGCGCAGATCGCCGCGTGGCTGGCCGCGCCGCCCGGCCCCTGCCGCCAAATCTGCACCGTCAACCCGGAATTCATCGTCGACGCCGGGCGCGACCCGGCCTTTGCCACGGCCTTGGGGCGCGCCGCTCATCGCGGCCCCCCCCGCGGGGGCGTGCTGTGGGCGGCGCGGCGGCTGGGCGCGCCCCTCACGGAGCGCGTCACCGGCTCCGACGGCATCTATCACCTGTGCGCCGCGGCCGCGACCCACGGCTGGCGCGTCTTTCTGCTGGGCGCGAGGCCGGGCGTGGCGGCCCAAGCCGCGGCCACGCTCGCCGCCCGCTATCCGGGTCTCGCCGTCGTGGGGACCTATGGCGGCAGCCCGGCGGACGCCGACTGGCCCGCGATTCGCGCCCAGCTAGCCGGAGCGCGGCCCGATCTGCTCTTTGTCGCCTATGGGCATCCCCGCCAAGACCTGTGGATCGACCGTCACCGTCACGAATTACCGGCGCGGGTCGCCATCGGCGTCGGCGGCGCGTTCGACTTTGTGGCCGGGACGGCGCGCCGCGCGCCGCGTTGGATGCAGCGGTGGGGACTGGAATGGCTGCACCGGCTCATCCGCCAGCCGTGGCGCTGGCGGCGCATGGTCAAACTGCCGGTGTTTGTGCTGCGGGTATTGCGTGAGGAGCGGGGACGGCTGTCACCCTGAGCAAGCGTAGGGTCCCCAACCGGGGATGCTTCGCTACGCTCAGCATGACAGCCGTCGATCTGGAAGTCGTGTGTTCTAGCCCTTGACCGAGCCGGCCAACAGCCACGCACAAAGAAACGCTGGAGCGAGAAGAAGACGATCATGGGCAGCAGCATGGAGACAAACGCGCCCGCGGTGAGCAGATGCCAGTCCGCCCCGCGCGACCCGACGATCTCCGCCAGCCGCATGGTCAACACCTGCACATCCGGCTTGCTGCCGATGAAAATCAACGCCACCAGATAGTCGTTCCATACCCACAAGAACTGGAAGATGGCGAAGGAGGCCAGCGCCGGCACCGACAGCGGCAGGATCAACCGCGTGAAGATCGTGAAGTTGGATGCGCCGTCGATAAACGCCGACTCCAGAATGTCGCGCGGCAGTTGGCTGATGTAGTTATAGAGCAGATAGG
>CAYJQA010000551.1:0-3899 GCA_964372065.1 uncultured Litorilinea sp. | reverse complement strand
GTCCCGGAGAGATTCCTCGCTACGCTCGGAATGACAGTATTCGCTTACCTTATTCTGCCTTCTTCTTTGCGTGCTTGGCGTCTTTGCGTGAGACTCTCCGCCTCTCTGCCCTTACACGCGATCTGCTGCGTCCTGCCCGCTGACGACCTCACGCACAAAGTAGATCGGCTTTTGCTGGCTTTCGTAATAGGTGCGGATGGTCATTTCGCCCAGCAACCCCATCGTGATCAGTTGCACGCCGATCACCACCAGCAGCACGGCCAGCAGCAGCAGCGGTCGCCCGCCGATGTCCTGGTCCATGAAGAGCTTAAGGAAGGTCAGATAGAGACCGATCAAGATACCGCCCGCCGCCGAGATCAGCCCCATCGTGCCAAAGACGTGAATGGGCCGCGTCGCATACGCGCCCAAGAACCAGACCGTGATCAGGTCCAGCATGACGCGCACCGTGCGGCCGATACCATACTTGGAGCGCCCATACTGGCGCGCAAAGTGATTGACCGGCACTTCCGTGACCGTCCCACCCACCTGGCTCGCCAGCGCCGGGATAAAGCGGTGCAGCTCGCCATAGAGCCGCACATGCTGGAGCACATCGCGGCGATACGCCTTGAGCGAGCAGCCGTAATCGTGCAGCCGCACGTCGGTGACGTTGGAGATCAGCCGGTTGGCGATCATGGACGGCAGGCGGCGGTCCCAGAAGCGGTCTTGCCGGTCTTTGCGCCAGCCGGACACGATATCATAGCCTTCATCCACCTTTGCCATCAGCTTGGGCACATCGCGCGGGTCGTTCTGCAGGTCGGCGTCCATGGTGATCACCACGTCGCCGCGCGCCTGGTTAAAACCGGCGGAGAAGGCCGCGGTCTGGCCGAAATTGCGCCGCAGGCGGATCACCGTAAAGCGCGGGTCAGCCTGCGCGATCTCTTTCAGCAGTTGAAAGCTGCGGTCGCGCGAGCCGTCGTCCACGATGATCACCTCGTAGGGCCGCCCATACTCGTCCAACGCGGCCGTGAGCGCCGTGTGCAGATGCGGGATGCTCTCCTCCTCATTAAAGAGGGGGATGACCACCGAGATGTCGGGCGCGGGTACGACCGCGGGCGTGGCAGGGACAGGGGAGAGGGTCGCAGATGTAGTCATGGCGTGTCATCCTGTGCCCGGCGGGGAGCGACGGCTGCCCACCCGGCGATACGGTCTTGCTTACTGGCTGACGGTCGCAGCGCCGGCGTCCACCGTGGTCACGGCCCCTTCGACCAACTCCGCATACGCGGGGCCGAAGTCCACGATCACCGGGTGATGCCAGGCCGCCGCCGCCGCGACAAAGGGGTCCATAGGAGTGCCGCCGGCGGCGACAAAGCCATTCGCCGGCGGCAGCGCCAGCGCCCAGCCGCTATTCAACACCTCCGCGCCCACGATGGCTGCGGGACAGCCGTCCTGCTGGCCCAGGCCCCAGCGGTGGAAGGGGCCGGTCGCGTGGCCGGCGACCGCGGGCAGCCCGGCCCGTGTGCGCTGGGCCTCTTGGTCGCCGATGAGCAGGTCGGGGGCCGTCTCCGCCTGGAGGCGGGCCAGCGCCACCTTGCGCTCGGCGGCGACGCCCAAGATTTCTGCGCGCGAGCTAACGTTCCACTCGCCCGTCATCATCTCTTTGATTTCTTCCAACTCGTAATAGAAGATGTCGTCGCGTGCCTGGAGCCGCCCATCGGCCAGCGCCTCTCTGGCCGCGGCCAACGCCCAGCGCCGCGTCCCCGCCCAGATATAGGCCAGGGCGTGCAGCGCGCGACTCTGCAAAAGATGCAGTTGGCGGGCCTTCTCGATCGACGCCTGACCCTGCTTGCGCGCTTGGGGTGTCAACGCATCCAGCAGCTTTGGCAGACCGTCCCCCGCGGGCGGATTGCCCGCCGCTTGCGGGGCAGCCTGGACGCACGCCGCCAGGCCGGCAAAGACGGCGTCCGGCTCCTCCACCCAGCGCGGGCGCGCCAACTCCCCTTCGTGGATGCTGCGGTGGCCGTACACATCCATAAACGCGTTGGCCTGGTCCGCGGCCGGCTGGCCGGGGAGCGTCGTCTGCCACCGGGCATAATCGCCCGCCTTAAGCCAGGCCAACTGCGCCGTGTCTTGCATGCTCTCGCCCAGATGCAGCAGCGCGCGTGCGATGTCGGCTTCGACCAGCCCCGGCAGCTCGCCCAGCGCGCCGCCGATCAGCAGCACGCCCTGCGCCGCCGTGACCTGCCCGTCCAGCCCCGCGAGCAGCAGCCGGTAGAGCGTCTCCAGGTTGTGGCGGGCGGCGAGAAAGGCGGTCATCGCCTCGGTGCCGATGCGCTCGATCTCCTCCATGACCTGCAAGACCTCGGCCTGCGTCCAGCGCAGTTCCTGGGTCCTGATATACCAGGCGCGCGCCTTGGTCGTGAAGGCAGGCAACTGGCTGCTCAGTTCGGCCAATAGGGCGTCGATGCGCTTTTGGGCGCGGCCGTGCTTGAACCCGGCCAGCAAGCCCGGCTTCTCCCACGCCGCCAACGGCAGCGGCTGCCCATTGACGCGCAGGCTCCCCGGAACCAGCCCGGCCTGCTCGGCGTCGAGCTGGGCAAAGAGGCTGCGGTTCAGATAGACACGCCCACGGTGCGAGCGCACCACCGGCGCGCGCGGGGCCGGCTGAAAGCCGAGACGGTCGTAATAGGCATACCACGCACGGCGGCAAAGCTCGGTCAGCACACTTGCGCTAAAGGGCGTCAATGCCCCCGCGCCCACGGGCTGAAGCACGGCGTGGCTCCAAACCGTTTGCCCCGCCGCGGACGCCGCGTTAGCCAGCGTATACTCAAACAAAATCCACCTCACCCAGACTACGCCGAATTGCCGGCGGCGGGCCGGAATCCTCCCCACACCCACCACCCCGCGCACCGGCGCGACGCGCCAAGTCCGGCCCACGCCGGTGGCATGGACGCCCGACACAGCGTTCTATTGTCGCCTGAAGCAGCCGTAAGTGTCAATTTGCCGGGCCGGCACGCGCGGCCGCGCCTATGGTCAGCCGTTTGTCAGATGACTGGGTGCATTGACAGCATGAACGGTGTATACTGTGGGCGGTGTCCCCCATCAAGCCGTAGTCACGCGCCGAGATTCTGCCGCGTCGCCGGTTTATCCGGTCGCTACACACAGCGAGTCGCAACACAACCAGTCGTACACAATCCAACAGTCATTGCAGCACCACCCGATTTATGGAGGAGGAAAGCAGGAGATGGTTCCATCACATCGAAAGTACCCACTGCTGATGCAGTTGCTGGCGCTGCTGACGGTGGTAGTCCTGGCGTTACCCGCCGGGGTTGCCGTCGCCGCGCCGCCCGCCCAAGAGACGCCGGCCACCGCGGTCGGTCTGGGGGAATACGTCTTTGTCGACGCCGCCGCCGATGAAACGCTCGCCTATGCGATCGCGATCCCGGAAGGCGGCACCTACATCGTCTCCCCGGTTGACGACGCCGCCGCCGCCGATTTCGACCTGCGCGTCACCGACGCCGCCGGCAACGAGGTGTATAACGACGTCTTCGAGTCGACCGAGTTGACCCTGGAAACCGGCACGGTGCTCCTGGAGTTTACGGCCGTCGCCGACCAAACGCTGGGCTTTGTCGCGCTGGGGCAAATCGGCGCCATGAGCAGCGACGAAAACCAGCCGGGCCGTCTCTACCCCGGCAGCATCTACACCGAAGAGCGTGTCAATGATGCCCGCTACGCCACCGTGTCCGTCCCGGAAACGTCCTATCCGCAGCAAGTCTTGATCTATGTGGAAACAGGCGAAGAAGACACCTTCTACGCCACCATCGAGAGCGAGAACAGCTACCATAGCATAACCACCGACACGGAAAACCTGCTCCACTTCTGGACGCACGGCGGCGACGTCAAGATCTATCTCGAGCCGTATG
>CAYJQA010000550.1:0-3914 GCA_964372065.1 uncultured Litorilinea sp. | reverse complement strand
CAGCAGACCTTCTCGGTGCAGATGCTGGCGCTGGTGGACGGCGAGCCGCGCACGCTGGGCCTCAAGCGCATGTTGCATCTGTTTATCCAGCACCGGGAGGAGATCGTCCGCCGCCGGTCGGAGTTTGATCTGGCGCGGGCCAAGGCGCGGGCGCACTTTCTGGAAGGTTTGGTGCGCGCGCTGGATATCCTGGACGAGGTGATCGCGACCATCCGCAAGAGCCAGAACGCCGAGACCGCGCGCACCAATCTGGTGCGGCACTTCGGCTTCAGCGAGATCCAGGCCCAGGCCATCCTCGACATGCAACTGCGGCGACTGGCCGCGCTGGAACGGCGCAAGCTGCAAGACGAATACAAAGAGGTGCAGCAGCAGATCGCCTATCTGGAAGATTTGCTGGCGCACCCGGCCAAGATGCTGGCGGTGATCAAGACCGACCTGCTGGAGATCAAGGCGAAATACGGCGATGCCCGGCGCACCCAGATTGTCGACTGCACCAAAGGCACGTTGACCACGACCGATCTGCTGCCCGACCAGCAAGTGTGGGTGAGCGTGGCGGCCAACGGCGACCTGCGCCGCCAGGACGTGAGCAAGCCTTCGGCCGCGAGTGTGCGCCAGACCGCCAAAGGCAGCGAAGTGGCGCTGCTCACGGCCAACACGCGCGATTTCCTGCATCTCTTTGCCAAGGACGGCCGCGTCCGCCGGGTAGCGATCCACGAGATTCCGCAGAACGGCGACGAGAAGCATCTGGCGGACCTGACCGATTTCACGCGCCGCGACGACATCACGGCCGCGTTGAGCCTGCCGCGCGACGCCGCGGCCAATGGCTCCCCGCCGCCCGGCTATCTTTTCCTGGTGACCGAACAGGGTATGGTCAAGCGGGTGACGCTGGCGGACTTCCTGGCCGGGACGGGCGAGACGTCGGTGATGAACGTGGACGAAAAGGACCGGCTGGGCTGGGCGCTGCTCACCCAGGGCGAGCAGGAAGTCGTGCTGGTGTCGGCATGGGGCCAGGCCATCCGTTTCCGCGAGGAAGATGTGCGGAGCATGGGGCTGGCGGCAGGCGGCGTCGGCGGGATGCGGCTGGACAAGCGCGACCAGGTGGTCTATGCGGCGGTAGTGGACCCCCAGGCCGAGTTGATTACCATGACTTCACACGGCTTTGCCAAGCGGTCGAGTCTGGAGGAGTATCCCACGCAGGGGCGCAACGGCGGCGGCGTGGTGACGCACAAGATCGTCGGCCGCACGGGGCCGGTGGCGGCCGCGTTGCAGGTGGACGGAACCGCGCCCGCCTTTGTCGCGACGCTGGCGGTCAAGGGCGCGCCGCGTGTGTTGACGCTGGACGAGATTCCGCCCATGGGGCGCGGGGTGCAGGGCAAGCAAGTAGTGGATGTGGGGCCGGACAACGCGGTCAAGGCGCTGCGGATCATCACCGGCGCGCCTGGTGGGCCGGTCACGCCTGCCCACGAGGACGACGCGGAGACGCCGCACGCGTCCGCCAAGCCCGCAGCGAAACCGGCTGCATCGCCGGCCCCGGTGAAGGTCGACGGCCACGCGCCTGCCAAAGCGGCGGACGCGCCCGTTAAGGCGAAAGGGCCGGAGCCGTCCCGCGCGTCGGCGGCAAAACCGGCTGCATCGTCGGCCCCGGTGAAGGCGGACGGCCATGCGCCTGCCAAAGCCCCGGATGTTCCCGTCAAGGCGAAAGCGCCGGAGCCGTCCCGCGCGGCGGCAAAACCGGCTGCATCGTCGGCCCCGGTGAAGGCCGACGGCCATGCGCCTGCCAAAGCGGCGGGCATTCCCGTTAAGGCGAAAGCGCCGGACACGGCCCATCCTGCCGCGGTGAAACCGGCTGCGTCGTCGGCCCCGGTGAAAGCGGACGGCCATGCGCCTGCCAAAGCCGCGGACGCGGCCCATCCCGCCGCGGCAAAACCGGCTGCGCCGTCGGCCCCGGTGAAGGCGGACGGCCATGCGCCTGCCAAAGCGGTGGACGCGCCCGTTAAGGCGAAACCGCCGGAGCCGTCCCGCGCGGCGGCGAAACCTGTCGGGGAGAAGCCCGCCAAGCCCAAGCCCGACGCATCCACGCCATTGGAGCAGGGCGCGCTCCTGAGTGAGCCGCGGGCCGCAGTGCCGACTGAGCGACCGGCCAATCCGCGCGCGCAGAAGCTGTCGGCCGTCACCAGCGTGAAAGCGCCCAAGAAGAAGTCGTAAGAGCTGTGTGGAGTTTTGCCCCCTGGTCAGAGTTGACCGGGGGGCTTTTTGTGGGGGCGGCCTAGCGGCGCAGCGCCTGTTCCAGCGTCTTGACGGCTATCCCCACGCCGTCTTCGGCGCGAATCCGCGCGCCCATCACCCTGGCATTGTGGACGATCTGGGCGTCGCCCGTGGCCGTCGTGATGGCCGCCGCCAACTTTGCGGCGGTCAATTGCTTTTGCGGGATGGGGGTGGGGCCTAGCCCCCGCGCGGCGACCTGCCGGCCCCAGAAGAACTGGTCGGCAAAGAATGGCGTGACGATGCTGGGTACGCCCGCCCGCAGACCCGCCGCGGTAGTGCCCGCGCCGCCGTGATGGATGACCGCGGCCATGCGCGGAAAGAGCCATGCGTGGGGCGCTGCCTCCAACACGAACAGGTCGTCGCCTGGGACCGAGGCGTGCAGACCGCCCCAGCCGGTGGCGAGCACCCCGCGGCGACCGGCCCGGCGCAGCCCGTCCACCACCAGTTCCGTGGCCTTACCGGAGCCGCGGTCGGCCATGCTCCCAAAGCCGGCATACACGGGCGGCGGTCCCGCGGCCAGGAAGTCCAGCAGGGCCGGCGGCGGCGTCCAGATGGAACTGTCCGGCAGGAACCAGTACCCCGTAATCTGCACCCAGTCGCCCCATTCCTTTGGCCTGGGGATGAAGCTAGGGCTGAAGCCGCACAGGAAGTGATCCCGCTCTAGCTGCGCGAACAGGCCGCGGAACGGCACGGCGGGCAGGCCGAGGGTGGTTTGCCGCCAGCGGTTGATCGGGATGCGATAGCTCTGCCAAATCAACTGCTGCGCCGCGAGATGGGTGAGGCGATTATAGGCGCGGCCCAACTTCCAGTCCGGCGCGGTGACGCTGGGGAAGTCGCCGGTCGGCGTGACCGGGTAGAGATAGGCGGCCGCGGACGGCACGCCAAGTTTCTCGGCGATGTGATAGGCGAAGAAGGAGAAGGCGGAGAAGACGATGGCATCGGCCCCCTGGCAGGCCTGCCAGGCGTCGGCGAGCAGCCGCGCCAGCATGTCTGCGGTCGCCTTGATGTAGCGCCGCATGAAAGCCAGGAAGTTGTTGCCGCTGTGCAGGATGGCCTGCCCGGCGTCGGACGCCTACACCTGGCGGAAGTCTCCATGCATGGGGCGGTACTCCAGGCCGTGACTGCACGCGGTGGCCTCGAACTCCGGGTTCGTCGCCAGCCGTACCTGATGGCCGGCGGCGCGTAGACCCGCGCCTAAAGCGATGTAGGGTTGGACATCGCCGCGGGAACCAATCGTGACCAGGGTAATCTGCATAGTCGGTTTCTCACCGGTAGGGTGCATGCTTGACCAGGGCGGCGGTTTGCGGCAAACGGGCGGGGTCGCGTGTCATCCCAGCCGGCGCAACCGGCGCGCCGAAAACAACGTCCCCACGAGCAGTCCCAGCGCGGCAAATCCGGCCAGTTTGAGACACGCCGCCATCCAATCGACCGGCCAGGCGTGAAATAAGATCAGGTCGCGCAGCGGATCCACCGCGTGTGTATTGGGGAACAGCCACGAGAACCAGGGCACGTTGGCGATGTTGTTGCGGACAATCCCCAGCCCGCCCCCGATAAAGAGCACGGCGATCCCGGTCAATACCACGCCGATGGCCGCCCCCATAAAGTGCCGCGCGCGCAGCCCGGCCAGCAGGACAAGGCCGATCCAGAAC
>CAYJQA010000549.1:0-3915 GCA_964372065.1 uncultured Litorilinea sp. | reverse complement strand
CCGGCCTTGTCGACGCCGATCAGTTGCGGCGTCATCACCGCGCCGATCGGCCCGCTGTAGGTGCTGCCATAGGCGTGTCCGCCAATCTCCCGATAGACCGGGCAGACGTTCAGACACGCGCCGCAGCGAATACACATCAGCGCCTCGCCATAGCCGCGGTCCAGCATGTCGCTGCGCCCGTTATCCAGCAGCACAACATGAAACTCATCCGGCCCCTCGACGTCGCCGGGCTTGCGCGGCCCGCTGGTCATGGAAAGATAGACGCTGCACTGCTGGCCCGTCGAACTACGCGTCAACGCCTGGTATTGCAACAGCGCGTCTTCCACCGTGGGGACCAGCTTTTCGATCCCCATGACCGCCACATAGACCCGCGGCAGCGTGGAGACCATGCGCCCGTTGCCCTCGTTGGTCACGAGGCAGACCGTGCCCGTCTCGGCGATGCCGAAGTTGCACCCGCTGATGCCCATATCCGCGGTGAAAAACTCCTGGCGCAGCTTCCCGCGCGCGACCGCACACATGACTTCCGGGTCGAGCGTGGGCGGCATGTCCAGCTTTTCTACGAAAATTTGGGCGATGTCCTCCAACCGCTTGTGGGTGACGGGTGCGACGATATGGCTAGGCGGCTCGCCCACCAGTTGGATGATGTACTCGCCCAGGTCGGTCTCCACCACGGTCATGCCCGCCAGTTCCAACGTCTCGTTCAGGTGGATTTCCTCGGTCGTCATGCTCTTGGCCTTGACCACCTTCTGCACGTTGGCCTGGGCCGCAATCTCCAGCAGGATCCGGTTGGCCTGAGCCGCGTCGCGCGCCCAGTGGACCTGCCCGCCGTTGGCCGTGACCTTCTCCTCAAACTCCTCCAGCAAATCGGGCAGATGGCGCAGCACGTATTCTTTCATCTGGCGCGTCTGGTCGCGCAGCCGCTCCCCGTCCACCGCGGCCAACGCAGCCACGCGCTGGCCGCTCAACCGCACCGTGGACCGGCTCAGGACGGTCTTGAGGTGGGGGTTATTCAGCGCGGTCTTGACGCGCTGGTCATAGGGAGCATACAGGTCGATCGGGGAGGTAGCCATGCGGGTGGTCGCTCCGGGCGTGGACTTAGGGGCGCGTGGGCGGATCACGCGCACAAATGGACCGGCTAGATGTCCTGCCAGCGCCGCGGCTTGATGACCGGCTTGGCGTCGGGCGCGGCGGCAGGGGTGGCGACGTCGATCTGGTTGTTGAGGATCTCGGCGATATGCACCGCCCGCACCCGCTGCCCCTGCCGGCTGAGCAGCCCATTGAGGTGCGTCATGCAACTGACATCACACAGCGCGACCACGTCGGCCCCGCTTTGCGCCAGATGGCGACACTTGCGGCGGCCCATGTCGGCGCTGATGCCCGCGTTCTTGAGCGAGAACAGCCCGCCGAAGCCGCAGCACTCGTCGTAGCCGGTCAGTTCGACCACCTCTGCGCCCTCGACGTGCGCCAGGAGCGCGCGCGGCTGCGCGTCCACGCCCAGTTCGCGCAGCAGATGGCAGCAGGCGTGATAGGTGAGCTTGCCCTCAAAGCGGCCGCCCGTGTTGGTGATGCCCAGCACATCCACCAAGAACTCGGTTAGCTCAAAGGTGACCTCAGCCAACGTCTCGGCGCGGCGGCGGTCGGCGGCGTCGGTCGCGTCCTCAAACAGGACGGAGTAGAAATGGCTGGTCATGGCGGCGCAACTGCCGGACGGCGCGACGATGGCCTCGACCACGCCTTGTTTCACCAACGGCTCGAAGACGTCCAGGAAGTGCCGCGCCAGCACGCGCGCTTCGTCGCGAAAGCCGGCGTTAAACGCGGGCTGGCCGCAGCAGGTCTGCTCATAGGGAAAAACAACATCCAGGCCCAGCCGTTCCAACAACTCGGCGGTCGCCATGCCCACGTCGGGGTAGATCATGTCAACCATGCAGGTGACAAAGAGGGCGACTTTGCGCGGCGGCGCAACAAATTGCTTGCGGTGGATCATGCTCACTCGGTCATGGGGTCGGGGTCGAAAGACGGACAACAGTGGGCGTATTATCGCATGGGGCCGCGCTGCCGTCTAATCGAGCGGCGCAAAGGACGTCGCGAATACCAGAACGCCCGTTCTGAGTTTTGACAGGTGTACAGTACGTGGTAAAATAGTGAACCATAAGGGGAAAGATACAACATGATCTGCCCCATGCCATTTAGGATTTGCGAGCCGCATACGAGGAAGGAGAAACTACGATGTTTCAGCAGATTATGTTGTTGGGCAATCTGGGGAGTGACCCGGAGATGCGCTATACGCCCAGTGGTGTGCCGGTGGCGACGTTCAGTTTGGCGGTGAACCGCGTGTTCAACAACCCTGAGGGGCAGCGCCAAGAAAAGACCACCTGGTTCCGCGTGACCGCGTGGCGGCGCGATGCCGAACTGGTCAGCCAATACCTCACCAAGGGACGCCAGGTGTTGATCATCGGCGAAATCGAAGAAGCGCGCCCTTGGACCGACCGCGAAGGTAACGCGCGCGCGTCGCTGGAAGTGACCGCCCGCACGATTCGCTTCGTCGGCGGTCGCGGCGAGGGCACTGGTGCGGGCGACGAACACGCTTCCGCCCCGGCCCCGGCCGCCCGCAAGGGCAGCAGCGGCGGCGGTGCGCCCGCCCCCGGTAACGGCCCCGAACTCACGGACGACGACATCCCGTTCTAGCCATCCCGCGTTGACACTCAAGACTTGCAACGGCCCGGCGCGCACGTGTGCGCCGGGCCGTTTTGTTTGAACCGCGTGGAGGGGCGACCGTGGTCGTGCGTCGTCAGTCCGCCGCGCCGGGTGCGATCTGCAGCGCGGTCACGGCCGCGCGCACCGTCTCCACCTCGGCGACCTGGCCGGATTCGACCAGATCACGCACGGCCTGGGCCGGGTCGGCGTCGGGCGGCAGCCCTAGTTCGGTTAACAACGCGTCGAGCGGAACCTCTGCTTGGTCGGCGATCTCTTGCAGGGTGTGGCGACCCTTGATCTCGCTCGCCGCGAGGCGTGTCACGGGCGGCAGCGGGGTAGGACCAGCGCCCGTGCCTGCGCTGTCACCCTGGGGAAGGTGCACGGCGGTGGGCGTGATGGGCGGCTGGGTGGCAACGGGCGTCGGTGTGGGCGCCGGCGTTGCCGCGACTACCGTTGTCGTTGGGGCTACGGGCGTGGCCTCACCCAGGTAGACCGCCACTGCGTCACGCACCGCGGAGGTTTCAAAGTCGGGCATGATCTGCTCCAAGTCCTTGAGCGGCGTCGCCGGAGATATATCGGCAGGGATACCGGCCAGATCGCAGAGCACGGGCAGGTCGATCTTCAGACCCGCGGCAACCTGCTCCAGGGTCATCCAGCCGCGGATATCGGCGCTGGAGGTCATCTGCTCGACGTTGATGAGTTCTTTCCCGCTCACGATCCAGTTGCCGGTCAGTTGGGCGACACCCACCGTGCCCAGCAGCAGTACGAGCGCGAGGACCGGGACGAGATAGCGATTGACTCTCATGCTGCCCCTCCTGTGCTGCTCATGCGGCGCGTGACCTGCTTGACGAAGGCGCTGAGGCGCGCCGCCCATAGCGTGGGGACGAACTGCACTTCCAGCGCACCGTGGCGTGGGCAGGCGTCTACGCAGGCAAGACAGCCGATGCAGCTGGTGCTGATCATCGGGTCGGCTGTGGAGACGGCGATCCCAACCGGGCAGGGCGTTTCGCACAGCGCACAGCCCTTGCAACTCGGCGCATTGCGCCGGATGCGCAGCAGACTCACATGCCCCACGAGCGAGATCGCACCGCCCAGCGGACAAGTGTACTTGCACCAAAAGCGCGGCACGAAGAAAGAGAACCCAAGCACGGACGCGAGGATGGCGTAGGCAGGCCACTGTTCGGCCAGGTTGAACTCGGTCAGCCAGCCCAACCCAAAGAG
>CAYJQA010000548.1:0-3919 GCA_964372065.1 uncultured Litorilinea sp. | reverse complement strand
GCCGAACTCGTTGTTGGTGCCATAGGTGACGTCGGCGGCATAGGCCTGCTGGCGGGTAACCGGGCGCAGCGACTGGAGACGGTCATCCGCCGACGGGAAATCGGGGTCATAGAGAAAGCTGCCCCCATCGGGGTTGCCGGCGCTGTTCTGGATGACGGCGGCGCTCAGACCCAACAAGTGATAGATGCCGCCCATGAGCTGGAGACCGACCTTGGAGAGGTAGTCGTTGGGCGTGACCAGATGGACGCCGCGGCCGGTGAGCGCGTTGAGGTACAGGGGCAGGGTGGCAACTAACGTTTTACCTTCACCGGTTTTCATTTCGGCAATGGAACCGGAGTGCAGGACAATGCCCCCTAACATCTGCACATCATAGTGGCGCAGACCGGTGGTGCGCTTGCTGGCCTCACGCACGGCGGCAAAGGCTTCGGGCAGGATTTCGTCCAGTTCTTCCTGCTCCACCTTGATGATCTCTTTGCGGATGCGGTCCACTTCGATGCGGGCAAAGCGCTGCTCATCGGTGCCGAGCACGGCCAGGTATTCTTGCTGGGCGGCGGCCAGGTCTGCGCGCAGGGGCGCGGTGGCGGTCTGGATACGCTGCTGAAAGTCGGCGGTGAGCGCGGCCAGTTCTTCGTCGCGCATGGCCTCAAAACGCGGTTCGAGGGCGTTGATCGCTTCGACGGAGGGCTGGTAGCGTTTGACGATCTTGGCGCTCGGATCGCCCATGATGGCGGTCATTATTTTACGGAACATCGGTCATCCTTATGGTCAGGTCGGCAGCGCAAGGAACGCGCCGCGACGTGCAGCCGTACAGTGTAACGCCCAAACGGGGCCAGCCTATTCTACCACGCCGGGCCGCGCCGTCAACCCAGGGGCGTCAAGGCGGAGAAGAGGGAAGGGAGTAGGAAAGCACTGCGCCCCAGATCGCGTGATCTGGGGCGCAGGCGTGAGCCGTGGCGGTGATGGCCGCCTACTTGGCCTGAATCTTGATCTGCTTGGGGCGGACGGCCTCGGCCTTGGGAACGCGCAGCGTCAGCAAGCCGTTGTGGAAGTGGGCTTCGATGCCGTCGGCGTTGACCGGGACGTTGAAGGTGAGCCGGCGCTCAAAGCCGCCGTGATACAACTCACGCGTGAGCCAGTCGCCGCCTTCCGTGGCCTGGGGCAACTGACCGCGAATCGTCAGTTCGTCGCCCTCAAAGGTGATCTCGACGGCTTCCGGGTCGAGGCCGGGCAAATAGGTGGTGACCTCGAACGCTTCGGGCTTCGCCACGACATCCAGGGGCAGCCTGGAGATGCGCTCGGCGGGCTGTTCGGCGCTGCCGCCGTTGCCGGTGTAGTCGTAGGCGGCGCGGTTCATGGCGTCGGCCATGTTGACAAAGTCGCGGATGACGTCGTTATAGGTGCGGACACGCATAGTCATTTCTCCTTGGTGGTCAAAACTAGATTCAGTACTCGGCGAGAAAATCTCGGTACTTGATGCTTGTGCGGTGAGCGGCCGGTTTGGCTGCGCTCATTCCACGGTATGCTTCCAGCATAGCCCGGCAGCGTTAGCGGGACGTATGGTGATTGTCTTCGTCCCATAAGCGTCGCGTCAGCGTTACGTTAGCGAGCGTCTATGTACTCGCCACGTTCGCTCAGGCCCTGGCACAGATGCGTTTGCACAACGCGCCGGCCCGCGGCGCGCTGCGCGAGACGCAGCGCCAGGGCGCGCACGGTTTCGTCCAGCGCCCAGCCTTCCAGGATGACCAGGTCACGGCTTGCCACGATTCTGATCCGGGCCGTCGCGCCGCCCAAGAGGGGATGCGCGGCCAACGCATCGCGCACGCGCCACGCCACCGCGGGGTCTCGCGAACTTGTTTCAATTTGGACCACGGTTGCGCTCCTTCCGGTACATCGCGCGCCGACGACTTCGGCTGTCTCCTATCGTCGCGCCTCCGTGTATGCTGGACACTTGCGCTGCGTTTGCGCTCCGTATGAAGGTGTGAGGGCGTCCGGTTTGGTCGGCTCTTCGGATGCCACTATACTGGGGGACATTATCGGAAGGTCGAGCCTGCAAGGAGCAGCGTACGGTGCGTGTTCTGGTTACGGGAATCGCCGGGTTTGCCGGGAGCCACCTGGCCGAATATCTGGTGGGCAAGGCGGCCGCGGCGACGCCGCTGGAGGTGCACGGCGTGATCCACCGGCACGACCGGCGCATCCAGCATTTGCGCCACCGGCTCCAACTGCATCGCGGCGACCTGCGTAACGGGCTGTGGGTCAACGAGATGGTGCAGGAGATTCGGCCCGACCTGGTGCTGCATCTGGCGGCGTGGAGCGATGTGGGCGGTTCCTGGCAGCAGCCGTGGACGACCTACGAGCTAAACATCTACTGCCAGCTCAATTTGCTGGAGGCGCTGCGGCGCTGGTCACCGGGGGCGCGCACGCTGGTGGTCACGTCCAACGAGGTGTACGGGCTGCTGGCCCCGGAAGACCTGCCGGTGGACGAGGAGACGCCGTTTCGCCCCAACAGCCCGTATGGGGTGAGCAAGGTGGCGCAAGACATGATGGCGCTCCAATACTGGCTGAGCCATCGTCTGCCGACGCTGCGGGCACGCAGCTTCAACCACATCGGTCCGGGGCAGGCGGACGACTTTGTCGCCAGCGCGTTTGCCCGCCAGATTGCGGAGATCGAGTTGGGGCTGCGCCCGCCGGTGGTGACGGTGGGCAACCTGGACACCCGGCGCGATTTCTGCGACGTGCGTGATGTGGTCGCTGCCTATTGGCTGATTGCGACGCGGGGGGAGCCGGGCGGCGTTTACAATATCGGCCGCGGCGAATGTTGGAGCGTGCGGCAATTGCTGGAGACGCTGCTCGACCTGTCATCCGCCACGGTCTCGATCGAAGTCGACCCGGCGCGTATGCGTCCGAGTGATGTGCCGGTGAGCGTCTGCGATCCGCGGCGCTTGGCGGCGGCGACGGGCTGGCAGCCGCAGATCGACCTGCGCCAGTCGTTGGCCGATGTGCTGGAGTATTGGCGTCGGGAGCTGCGCCGCGCAGAGAGCAGCGCCGCTTGACCGGCGGAGCAGCCACAAAGCAGAAGAGAAGAGAGGAGAGAGGTCTCACGCAAAGGCGCGAAGAACGCAAAGGAAAGAGTATCTTTGCTTCTTCGGCGACTTGCCGTGAGATTCTCCGCTACACAAGGAGGCGAGGATGCCGACAGCGTTGATCACCGGGGTAACCGGTCAAGACGGTAGTTATCTGGCCGAGTATCTGCTGGGGTTGGGCTATCGGGTCGTGGGCATGGTGCGCCGCACCAGCACGATCAACTTTGACCGCATCTACCACATCCAGGACCAGATTGAGATTGCCCAGGGCGATTTGCTGGACCAGATGAGCTTGATTGGGATCTTGCAGGAATATCGCCCGCAAGAGGTCTACAACCTGGCCGCGCAGAGCTTTGTGCCGACCAGCTTCACCCAGCCGGTCTTGACGGGCGAGTTCACGGCGTTGGGCGTGACGCGCGTGCTGGAGGCGATCCGCATCGTGGACCCGACCATTCGCTTCTACCAGGCCAGCAGCAGCGAGATGTTCGGTAAGGTTGTGGAAGTGCCGCAGCGGGAGACCACGCCCTTCTATCCGCGCAGCCCGTATGGCGTGGCGAAGGTCTACGGGCACTGGATCACGGTCAATTACCGGGAGAGCTACAACATCTTTGGCTGCTCCGGGATCCTGTTCAACCACGAATGTGTTACGGGCGATACACCCGTCTTTATTCGCCGCAATGGGCTGATTGACTTACTGCCGATTGAAGATGTCGTGCCGCACCGTACCGAGTCCCATACGGCGCCCAAGTTCACGACGACGCCGAACCCCGACCAGCCACTTGATGTCTGGGATGCGCACGGATGGACACAAGTCACCACCATGACGGCGACCTGGAATG
>CAYJQA010000547.1:0-3920 GCA_964372065.1 uncultured Litorilinea sp. | reverse complement strand
GGCGCGACCGCGCCCTGCTGGAAACGCTCTACGCCACGGGGATGCGAGTCACCGAACTGGTCAACCTGAATTTGAGCAGCGTGGACCTGGTCCACAAGACCATCACCTGTGGCGACGGGGCCAAACGTTCGCGCACGGTTCCCGTCTATACCGGCGCAATCGAGGCCATCCACGACTATGTGGAGCAGGGCCGCCCGCACCTCATCATGGAGCCGAACGAGCCGGCGCTCTTTCTGAACCATCGCGGCCAGCGGCTGACGCGCCAGGGGCTATGGCTGATCATCAAGTATTATGTCAAACAAGTGGGCATTCGCGGGGCGGTCACGCCCCACACCCTGCGCCACAGCTTCGCCACCCATCTCCTCAACGGCGGCGCGGACCTGCGCGTCGTCCAGGAGCGGTTGGGCCATGCCAGCGCCAGCACCACGCAAGTCTACCGCCAGATCGCCGAAGAGAGCAGCGGCCTGATCATCGACGGCCGGTCCGCCTCGCCGGAAAGCTAACTGCGCCGAGAATCCGCCTATCATGGCCGCGACCCTGACCGACTACGACGAAGCCGCCCAGGCTATCTTGGCCCGCACCGCCCACCGGCCCACGGTCGGCCTCGTCTTGGGCAGCGGGCTGAGCGGCCTCGCCGACGCCGTGGATGACCCCACGATCATGCCCTACGGCGAGATTCCCCACTTCCCGATCAGCACCGTCCCCGGCCACCGCGGCCGCCTGGTGATGGGCCGCTTGGCGGGCGTCCCCATCTGCGTCATGCAGGGGCGCATGCACTTCTATGAAGGCTACTCCATGCAGGAGGTGACGCTCCCCATGCGCGTCATGCGACGCATGGGCGTGGCGACGGTCATCCTCACCAACGCCGCCGGGGGTCTCAATCCGGCCTTTCACGTGGGCGACCTCATGCTGCTGGAAGACCACCTCTTCTTTCCCGGCATAGCGGGGCACAATCCGCTGCGCGGCCCCAACGTGGACGAATTTGGCCCGCGCTTCCCCGCCGTCAATCGCACCTACACGCGCGAACTGCGCGACCTCGCGCACAGCGTCGCCGCGGACTTGGGCTTCACGCTCCAAAGCGGCGTCTACGCCATGCTCGCCGGGCCGAACTTCGAGAGTCCGGCGGAGATTCGCTACCTGCGCGGGACCGGGGCGGACGCCGTCGGCATGAGCACCGTCCCCGAAGCGTTGGTCGCCCGTCACGCCGACATGCGCGTGCTGGCGATCTCCACCATCACCAACCTGACCATCGCCCAAGTCGACGCCACGGTCGAACCCTCGGATGAAGAGGTCCAGGTCGCCGGCGCGCAGATCGTCCCCAAGCTCACCGCGCTGCTCATGGGCGTCCTCACGCGCCTCGCTGAGTAGCGCAGAGCAGCAAAAGAGTCTCACGCAAATTGATTGCCCAACTTATCTGAGATGTGGCCGCATGACTCGCCGCTGTCGACGCGCGCCATTGCGCTGCCTAGCGGTACGCGTCGCGCCGGTGGCGAATCACGCAGCTTGCCCTGCTCTGTCAGCCGCCGCCGGACATCCTCCAGCGATTCGCGCGGCTCGGCGACCCGCGTCTGCGCTAGGAGGACATCGTAAAAATCCTCCCACAGATCGCCATGCTCCTTGAGATCAATCTGGACCGCGGCCTTGTCGCCATGCTCATCGATCACGAATCGGATACCACTTAACATGGACTGCCTCCTGTATTTCTCGGCTGCGCGGTCGCGTCGTCGGATGGGCGTCAGCGTGACCGGCAGTGCCACCAGCTCCTCGCCCCTCCAATAGTCTACACCTCAGCCCGGATCGGCTCAAGCCGCTGCCAGCGCGGGGCGTATTTCAGAATTGGGGCGCGAATTTGTAGCGGCGGTTTCCTAACCGCCGGTCTGCCGCCGACCGCCGCCATCCGCTATGGAAAGCGCACCTACGCAGAGCGGTCTTGTTCGCCCAAATCGTGGGACAGACCCTCTCTTCTGAAGCTGTTTGCCCCGCATCGCGCCCGCCGTCTATAATGCACCCCAGTGTTTGCCGCCTACTCAGCCAGCAAGAAGGCCGCGCACAGCGCGCCGA
The DNA here is from genome assembly GCA_964372065.1 of uncultured Litorilinea sp. Taxonomy (GTDB): domain Bacteria; phylum Chloroflexota; class Anaerolineae; order Caldilineales; family Caldilineaceae; genus QEUY01. Next base: position 1,859 of record CAYJQA010000547.1, on the reverse strand, counting down.
CAACCCCATGACTCACCTACACGACGCCATCCGGTACTATCACGATCTCTGTCTGACCGGCGACCTCGCCCAAGCCAGTTGGGACATCATTTTGCCGGGTATGGCGGACCGTGACCTCATGTTCGGCACGCGCCCGCTGTGCAGCGTCCTGCGCCCTATGTTCCACACCGGGCTAAGCTGGCACTATCTGGCCGCACGCACCGAATTGACGCTGCGCGTCTTCGGCAAGCTCAGCCACGCCATGCTGGCGGATCCCGTGCTGCGCGCCCGGCTCTACCTGGACAGCAGGGAAGAAGAGTTGGTGAATCTGCCCAGCGGCTATGCCACCAACATCCCCACCGCGCGGCTGGACAGCTTCTTCACCCGCCACCCGGACGGCGACTTTACGCTCAACTTTATCGAGTTCAACGGCGAAAGCCCGGCGGGGATGGCCTATAACGACGTCCTGGCCGAGTTGTTCCTGGATACGCCGCTGATGCGGCGCTTCGCCGAGCGTTACCCTGTCGAGCCGATCATGGCGCGCCGCCATGCCGTGGACGCGCTGCTGCGCGTCTATTACGAGTGGCGCGGGGGCTATGGCAAGCTGCCCGACGTCGCCATTGTGGACTGGACCGGCGTCCCCACCACCAGCGAGTTCCGCCTCTTTGACGCCTATTTCCGGCGTTACGGGATCGGCGTGACCATCTGCACGCCGGACGAGTTGGACTTTCACGACGGCCGGCTCTACGCCGCCGGGCGCGCCGTAGACTTCGTCTGGAAGCGCGTGCTCATCTCCGAGTTGCTCCAACGATACGGCCTGGACAACCCCATCTTCGACGCCGCGCGCGCCGGTGCGATCTGCATGGTCAACCCGTGGAACTGCAAGCTGCTGCACAAAAAGGCCAGCTTTGCCGTCGCCTCGGATGAGCGCCATGCCTATCTTTTCACCCCCGCCGAGTTGGACGCCATCCGGCGGCACATCCCGTGGACGCGCATGGTGGAAGACCGCCGCACCCTTGCGCCCGACGGCAGCCGCATCGATCTGCTGGACTGGGCTGGCGAGCACAAGGACACGCTCGTGCTCAAGCCCAACGACGAATACGGCGGCAAGGGGGTGCTCATCGGCTGGGAGACCGACCAGACGGACTGGAACACCGCCCTGCGGAACGGGCTGACCGACCCGACCATCGTTCAGACGCGCGCGCTTATCGCCTACGAAGACTTCCCGCGCCTGGACGACCAGGGTCACGTCGACATCAGTCGCCGCCTGGTCGATTGTGACCCGTTCCTCTATCACGGCAACGTGGCGGGCGCGTGTCTCACGCGCCTGAGCACCGTCACGCTGCTCAACGTCACCGCGGGCGGCGGTTCCACGGCCCCCGCGTTCATCGTGGACAAGGCGTAGGAGTTCGTGGCCGTGGTTGCATGAATATGTTGTAGCGGCGGTTAGGAAACCGCCGCTACGGTCGGGCGAAGGCCGTCTGATAGGTTGCGTACAGGCATGTAGGGCAAAGGGGCGCCCATGTACTACCCTAGTCTCAACATCGGCATCGAAGAGGAATACCAACTCATCGACCCGCAAAGCCGCGAACTGGTGGGCTATCTCACCCAGTCCATGTCGCGCGAGCAATTGCTGGTGCGCGAGCGCACCCCCGACGCCGACCTGGCCCAGACCTTTGGCAGCGCCGTGATCGAAGTCGGCACGCCCGTCTGCGCCGACATCAAAGAGGCGCGCATGCAACTGGTGCGGCTGCGCGAGGCCATCCTCAACGTCGCCCACAGCGGCGGATACCGGGTCGCCGCCGCCGGCACGCACCCCTTTAGCCGCTGGGACCGCCGCGAGGTCATGCCCGGCTATCGCGCCATCCTGGAAGACGCCC
>CAYJQA010000546.1:0-3930 GCA_964372065.1 uncultured Litorilinea sp. | reverse complement strand
GCGTTAACTCGTATTCGCTGGCCAGCGTCATCGAATAGGCCGCGCTCTCCAGCCGCACGACCAACTCGCCGACCTCAAAGTCGTCGACGCGAATCCGGTCGGCCAAGATGGAGTTGTCCGGCTGGCGCACGCCCTTCACTTCCAGCCAGTTGCCCACGACATAGCTGTCCAACTCGTCCAGGTCGAAGCGTGTGTCCACGGTCGCGACGACAGTCACGATGGCTGAGTCCTCGATACGCAGCGTCCAGATGCCCTCCAAGGTCGCCGGCCGCGTGACCAGGATACCTTCCGCCTCGCCCTCGTCATCGCCACCGTCGCCATCGGGTTTACCGGGGTCGTCGCCGTTGTGACCGTCGTCCGCCGCCGCCGGGTGGGCCGCAGCCGGAACCGCGGAGAATGCGGGCCGCGCGTTGCCGGCCACGGTCCATGCCACCGCCGCCAGTAGGCAGGCGGTGACCACCATCAGCCACGGGGCAAACCCACGCTCATCGCGTCCCATCATGTTCATCCTTTCGCTTTTGTTCATCCGATGGTGAAGAACGGCGCCCAGTAGGTTGGGTGTTGGCCCGCGGCCAGCGCCGCCAACTGCGCGGTCCGCAGCGCAGTCGCCGGGCGGACCTGGCCGTTGCTGCCATCCTCCTGCTGCAAGGCGCGATAGAAGTGCTCCATCAACTGCGCTGCGCTCGCGTCGTGGACGTTCCACAGGCTGGCGACCAACGTCTCCGCGCCCGCGGCCAGGAAACCGCGCGCCAGACCGACGACCTCATCGCCGCTGCGCACCTCGCCTACGCCGCTTTCGCACGCGCTCAGCACCACCAGCCGCGCGGTCAGCCGCAGCCGGTAGATCTCGCGCACGTCCAGCCAGCCGTCGGCCAGCTTCAGCGCCGAGAAGAAAGCGTTGTCGGGCCGAAACAGCCCGTGCGTAGCCAGGTGCAACACATCCGCGCCGGACGCCGCGCGCCGCAGGCCCGCTTCGGTCGCGTCCGCGTCCAGGAGCGTAGTCGCCTCCGCAAAATGACTCGCGGCCGCCGTCACCTCGGCTTGCGCTTGGGGAATGCGCGGGTCAAGCGGGGCCAGACCGGCGAAACGCCGGTACGCCAGCCCGCTCCAACGCGCGGCGCAGTACACTGCGACGCTCGCGCTGGGCGCGCTGGTCAACTCGTAGTCCTGGAGCAGATAGCGTGCGCCATCCCAAAGCGCGTGAAACGGCGTCAGGTGCAGCGGGCCGTAGGGCGCGATGAGCAGCCGTTCACGCTCCAGCAGGTGGCGGATCGGCGCGACGACCAGTTGGTACAATCGCCCCAGCGCGGCCTGCACGCCCGCCGCCAACCGCGCCCGATGCCGCGCCACATACTCCGGTCCCAGCTCCACGCGGCCCAATTGAAAGTGCAGCTCCGCCAGCGCCTTGCGGACGTCGTCCAGCCGGGCCAGCCGCCGCGCCACGTGCGCGGCGTGGCGACTCACCACAAAGGCGATCAGTTCGTCACCCGCCAGGAAATAGAGGAGCGCCTGTTGATCTTCGTCCAGACTCGCCTGCAGGTCGGCCAGCGCCACGGGCGCAGCCTGCGCCAGCGCCGGCCCGGTGCGCCATTCCAGTTGCCGGAGCGCGGCCTCCTGGGCAAGGAGTTCGCGGGTCAGCGCGCCGTCCAGCCGCCGCGTCCCGCTCTCGCCCAAGAGCCGGTTGTACAGCCAGTGGAGTTGTCGCCGCAGTTCCGCGCGCCGCGCCGCGACGTCCGGTGACTCCAGCGCGTCGCCCGCGTCCACGCTCGCCATCAGCCGTTCCAGCAAGGCACGCGACCGCGCGCGCTCCACTACATCAAATGCGGCGGCCACTTCGTCGGCTGCCGGTGCGGGCGCGCTCAACAAACTGAGCACCAGGTCGCCATACAGCGCCATCTTGTCGCCGAGGAAGGCCGTCCGCACCTCCTCCACCGGCAGACCCGCCCGCTGGGCATCCAGCAAATCCACGGCGTGGGCAAAATGGCGGCGGGCCGCCGCCACATCGCCGCCGCCCGCTGCCACTTGTCCGCGGGCATGGACCATGCGCAGGAACAGATGTGGCAGCGGCGCGGGCTCTTCGTCACTCAGCAAGTCTGCCAGACGGCCCAAAGCCTGCTCCGCCGCCGCAATTTGGCCCACGGCCAGCGCCAACTGCACGCGCAGCAGCCAGTAATCGGTCAACCCGGCCACATCCCATGCCACTGCGCCGCCCTCGGCGTATGCCTCGACCTCGGCCAGCAGCGCATCCGCGTGCGCCGCGGCATCGGTGGTCTCGCCTTGCGCCGCCGTCAGGTGGATCAGCGCCAGGCGGCACAGGTTCCCCCAGTACCGATTCTCCAGACCGGCAAAGAGCGCCTCCCCCTCGATCAAGGCCGTGCGGGCCGCCTCGACGTCACCGCGGCGCAACCACAACAGCCCCTGCATATAGTGGGTTTGCGCCAGTTCATAGGGCTGGCCCGCCGCGCGAAACAGCCGCTCACAGCGCGCCAACGACTGCTCGGCTTCCGGCAGCAGGTTCAGCGCGACATAGGCCGTCGCATGTTCCAGCAGCAGTTCGTCCGCCTGCCGCAGCGCCTCCACGTCGTCGTAGTCGCCCGGCACCGGCGGCATCAGGTCGTCCGCCGCCAGGTTGAATTGCGCCAGCGCCGCCGCATAGTCGCCCGTGCGCAGATGCAGCCGGCCGAGGTTCGTCCGGGCGCGCCCACGATTCACGCGATCGCCCGCCGCCTCAAAACGCTGGACCGCCTCGCCCAGCATATTCGACGCTGCCTCTGGATCGTCCAGGAACGTATGCGCGCTGGCTTCGTTCAGCGCAACCTGCCCCGTCTCGACGTCAATGAGTTCGCGGTCCTCCGTGGCGGCATATTGTGCGTAGGTCGTCAGCGCCGCCCGCGCCGCGACATAGGCGTCCAGCGCCGCCGCGTGCTGTTCCTGATACACCAGCAGCGTCGCCCGGTTCCGCTGGCCGCGCGCCAGCAGCAGCCATGCGCCGGGGTCCGTCGCGGTGAGTGTCGTCAAACCACTGATCGCCGCCGCCGTCGCCGCCGTCGCCTCGGCATAGCGCCCCTGCATCGCCAACACTTGCGTCAGCCCCAAGTTGCTGCGCGCCGCGGCGGCCGCATCGCCCGTCGCCTGCCATGCCGTCTGCGCCGCCCGCAGGTGCTCCTCAGCCTCGCCCAGCCGACCCTGGTGTACGGCCACGCGCGCCTTGGCATAGGCGATTGGCCCCACCAACGCCGCTGGGCGCAGCAAGTCATCCGCCGCCGCATCCGCCAGGGCCAACCACGCCACGGGCGCGTCGAGCGCACCGTCGGCGCGCTCCAGCGCGGCCGCCGCCAGTTGCGTGGCCGTCGCCGCATTCCAGCGGCCACCCGCGATCAAATAGGCGCGGCCGGCGGCAGTCTCCATCGTCGCGAGCGCGTCCAACTCGGCGTCCGCGAGCGGTCCGCCAGGCAGCGCGTTTGGCTCGGTCATCCAATCTCCAACCGATCAATGATCAACGGTTCGCCATGTACCGGCGTCAAGGTTAGCTGATAGATGCCCGTCCTTACGCCTTCCAGCCGGAAGCGCCCATCTTCCCCGGCCTCCACCGCCTGACCGCCCGCGCGTGCGCCGACCGGCGTCAACTCCACCAATGCCGCGGCGTGCGGGGCAGCTTCGTCATCCGGCATCCATTCGCCTTCGACCACGCAGGCCCCGTTGCCCGGCCCCACCCATAGCTCCACCTCGCGCGTCGCGGCCGCATACAGCAGCCGGTAACCGGCCGCGACGGCGCTGCGCACACCAGCCGTCGCCGGGCGCGTGCGACTGTCGCAAACCAACGTCGCGACCCACCCGGCGGCCCGCTGCCACAGGCCGGTTGGCGACTGCTGTACGTGCTCAAAGAGCGCCGCATAACGCGCCAACGCTTCCGCTGACGGTGTGCTGGCC
>CAYJQA010000545.1:0-3937 GCA_964372065.1 uncultured Litorilinea sp. | reverse complement strand
TCGCCCGTCCAGTCGTCCCACCATACCATCCACCCCAGGCTTTGTCAAAAAGCCCCCGTTTTTCGAGGGTAGTCTTCTCCGCGTTCAGCGGATAGACTCCTGCGCGCGCTCACGCTCCTTCGCCAACTGAGCGTCCACATAGGCCTTGAGCACGGCATTCATGCGGCTCTGATAGCCACGGCCCCCCCGCTTGAAATAGTCAACGACGTAGGCTTCATACAGGGCATAGACGCGCTGCCTTTTGTTAGGGCGGGTGACAATCGCGTTCTTCATCCAGGTATCGTCAAGTCCCGCTTCATGGGGATCGGAACCGACTGCCGCCGCGATCTCGGCATCAGTCATCGCCGCGGCTTTTTGCCAGTCTGAATGGCTACGTAGCTTCTTCAACTCCTCAGTCGTCCGACTGCCACCTCTGGATTTCGTCATAGTAATACCCCCGTTCCTTGCGACTCGCCTGGCGGAAAGAAATGCAGCGAACAGCCTGGCCGCGCTCCGTGTAAACGAAGAGCCACACGATCCCGTTCACCTCAGCCATGTCGATCAATCGCGGTTCGTCGGGATAGGGACTACTTAGCGTCATCTTGTCAGGATGCTCGTAGATCACCCATGCGTCGCGGAAGTCCAAGTGATGACGCTGCAGGTTACTCCGCCGTTTCCGTTCATCCCACTCATATGTCACGGACATTATATATGATTATATATATTTTGGCAATTCGGCGACCGTTGAAGCCGGTCACCAATGGGACTTACGGAATGCGGGTATGCGCTGTCAACAACACGGGGCGCGTCGTCGGACGCGCCCCGTGCCTGCCAGCGCCGTGACCGGCGTCCGTTCTAATCGGGGTCGTTGGCGCGCACCATCAACACCGGGATCGCCAGCCGCTGCGCCACAAACTGGGCCACGCTGCCGAAGATCAGCCGGTTGATGCCGCGTCGCCAGTGGGTCGTCATCGCCACCAGTTCCACGTCATTCGCCTCGACAAAGGTGACGATTTCCTCGCCTGGCTCGCCAAAACGTACAAGGGCGCGCACGGTATAGCCGGCGGCCTCCAGCGCGTTCAGGTCAGGCTGCATCTCGCGAATGATCTCGGCCTCGCTGCTGTCCCGCTCTTGACTTTGGTAGATCGGATGCGCGGCCTCCTCCACATCATGCTCGGTCTCGAACATCTCCACACTGCTCTCCGGCGCGGCCAGACGTGCGGGCAGCCCGATATGACCTTCGGGCGGATCGCCCACCCGCAGCATGATCAACGCATTGTCCTGCGGCGGCAGAAACTTCATCACGTGGCTAAAGATCTGGCGCGAAAAGTCGGACCCATCGACCGGAATCAAGACCTTGTGTTGGGACATCTACCTCAGCTCCTCTATTGGCGCGATCCACATACCAGTGTAACTATAACACGATCTTGCGCGAATTGTGAAGTCGACGCATGTCCCCGCGCAGACCCGCCATCCGTCCCCTGCCGGACGCGGCGCCGGCAGCCTATGCCGTCGCGCCCACCTCGAACCCGGCCAGCGCCTCCAGCGCCTTGATCAGGGCGTGGTTGCCTTCATCCTGCAGCCCGCGCGCCTCCAGCGTACGATAGAGGTTGAAAATCAAGTTGGTCCCCAAGAGCGGCACGCCCAACTCGTCCGCTGCATCCAGCACCAAGCGCAAGTCCTTCTGTTGCAGCGCCACGGTAAAGCCGGGACGCCAGTCGCGCGCCATGATCTGCGGCCCGCGATTGGTGAACATCCACGAGCCGCCCGCCCCCTGGCTGATGGCGTTGTGCACCTTTTGCAGGTCGACGCCGCCCCCCTGCGCCAGCATCAGCGCCTCGCACATGGCAAGACAGTTGCCCACCACGAGCACTTGGTTGACCAGCTTCACGGTCTGCCCCGCGCCCGCCGGCCCCACGTGCGTGATGGTCTTGCCCATGACCTGAAAGACCGGCAGCGCACGCTCAAACTGGGCGGCCTCGCCGCCGATCATGATGCTCAACGTGCCCTTGGCCGCGCCTTCGCTGCCGCCGCTAACGGGCGCGTCCAGCATGTGGATGTCCTGCGCCGCCAGTTTGGCGGCGATCTCGCGCGTCACCTGCGGGCTGATGGTGCTGCAATCGATCACCAGGCTGCCCGGCTTGGCCCCATGGATCACACCTTGGTCGCCCAAGAGCACATCCTCCACGTCCGGCGTATCGCTGACACAGGTGACGATGATGTCGCTGTGCGCCGCCACCTCCGCCGGACTCGCGCCCGCCGTCGCCCCGGCAGCCACCAGGTCGTCGGCCCGGCTCGCCGTGCGGTTCCACACCCGCAGCGGGAAGCCCGCCTTGAGGAGGTTGTTCGCCATCCCGCGGCCCATGATGCCCAGCCCAACATACCCGACGCGCTCACTCATGATTGCTCTCCCTCGTGTGATCTCGCTGTTATCTAGGCAAGGGCGACGGACCGTGCGACCCGCCCAGGCCATGCCCGGTTGATTCCAGCCCCGATCATACGCAACCCGCCGGAATCGGCCAAACCGCGCCCACCCTAACGCAGCCGCGCCAATCGAACAGGCCCACCCGGCAAGCCGGATGGGCCTAGATCAACCTGTTCAGTTGCGCCGGACGGCGAGGCTACTGCAACAGCGCCTCGACTGCTTGCGCCGTCTCCGTCCCCGGCGTCTTCACTTCCGCGTGGTCGATCACCTCGATCACAAAGTCGGCGCCGGTGGTGCCGTCCTCGCGCGTCGTCTCGCGATGGTCAATCTGGATGGTGTCGCCCGGCACAAAGCGATTAGCCAAGAGCGCTTCGCTCAACGGATCCTGAATCCGGTTCTGGATCACCCGGCGCAACGGCCGCGCCCCATATTCCGGATCATAGCCGACCTCGGCGATAGCCAGCCGCGCCGTCTCGGTCAGCACCATCTTGACCTCATACTCAGCCAACTGCATCCGCAGCGGCTTGAGTTCCAGCTCCACGATCATCGCGATCTCTTCGCGCGACAGGCTGCGGAAGACCATCACACCGTCCAGGCGGTTGATGAACTCGGGGCGGAAGGTCTTCTTCAGCGCGTCCATGACCTTGGCCTTCATGGCCTCGTATTCCTGCTCGCGCGATTCCTCGTCTTCCCGCGTGATGGCAAAGCCGAGTTTGTGCCCGCCCGTGATCAGCTTCGCGCCGATGTTGCTGGTCATCAGCAGCAGCGTGTTGCGGAAATCCACCCGGCGGCCCTTGGCGTCGCTCAGATAGCCGTCTTCCATGATCTGGAGCAGCATGTTGAACGCTTCGGGATGCGCCTTCTCGATCTCGTCCAGCAAAATCACGCTGTAGGGACGGCGGCGCACGGCCTCGGTCAACTGGCCGCCCTCTTCATAGCCCACATAGCCCGGAGGCGCGCCCACCAACCGGCTGACGTTGTGGCGTTCCATGAACTCGCTCATGTCGAGCTTGATCAGCGCTTCTTCCGAGCCGAACATGAACTCCGCCAGCGTACGGGCGAGCAGCGTCTTGCCCACGCCCGTGGGGCCGAGGAAGATAAAGCTGCCGATGGGCCGCCGCGGGTCCTTCAGCCCGGCGCGCGCCCGGCGCACCGCCCTGCTGATGGCCTTGATCGGCTCTTCTTGGCCGATCACACGCTGGCGCATCACCTTCTCCATCTCCAGCAGCCGTTCGCGTTCCTCGCCCGCAATGCGCGACACGGGGACGCCCGTCCACATGGCGACCACCTCGGCGATGTCTTCCGGCGTCACCTTGGGTTGATTGGCGGTCTCGTTCCAGCCTTCGCGCAGTTCGGTGAGCTTGGCTTCCAACTCCACCTCGCGGTAGCGCAGATCGATGGCGTCGTCGAAACGCTGCGTTTCCAGCGCCTCCTCCTTCAGCTTTTGCAGCTTCTTGAGGTTCATAAACGTCTCGCGCAGGTTCGCCGCATAGGGGGCCTTGTACATCCGCACGCGGCTGCCCGCCTCGTCGA
>CAYJQA010000544.1:0-3940 GCA_964372065.1 uncultured Litorilinea sp. | reverse complement strand
GTATTCGGTCGCCGCGCCCTTGGAGTTGGTGGAGACCTTCTTGCCTGCCAGATCGGCCACGGAGGTGATCTCGCCCGCGTCAAAGCGCTTCTTGCTCACAACCAGGGGGCTAGTGAGGGGCGGGCGCTCTGTGTGCAGCGGCGCGACAATCTCGAACTCGATGCCGCGCGCGACGGCGTTGAGCATACCCGCGCCGATTCCGCCGCCGGCCACCTCGAAATTGCCCGCCGCGACCTGCACCACGTTCTCCGTGCCGCCCTCAACCGGCAGCAACTCGACGTGCATGCCTTCCTCGGCGAAATAGCCCTTCTCCACCGCCACAAAGAGCGGCGCATAAATGGTGACCGGGACGTGACCGACCCGGACTACGGGCAGGTCAGCCACTGCGGCCGCGGGGGCCGCCGTGGCCTCGGCCGCGGCATCGGCGGGAGCCGGCACGGGCGCCGCACTCATCGCGCCCGCGGCCTGCGTATCGGGCGCGGCGGGCTGAGCGGCACAGCCTGCCAACAGCAGGGCGAGGACTAAGAACGCTTTGAACAAGCGCATGGCAGAACCTCCGTCGTTGCGAGTGACCGTTGCGAATCTCCGACACCCCGTTACGCTTTGGCGCAGGCCCCGTGCTGCTCGACAAGATTGGGGCGCGCCGGGGTCGTTCCGGAGACCGATCATAATCGGTTTACTGCCGATTCCCAAACAGCGCCGCAAGCGTGACGGCAGTACGGCGTTAGCCACCCACGGACCAGCGTATCGGCAGGCGCTGCACCCCGCGCATGATGGGATTCGTGCGCCAGCGCAGCGCGTCGGGCGCGACGGCAAGTGCGAGATTCGACAGGCGGTCGAGCAGCGCAGCCAGCGCGATGCGCCCCTCTAGCCGGGCCAGGGGCGCGCCCAGGCAGTAATGCAGTCCTAGGCCAAAGGCGAGGTGGCGGTTGGGGTCGCGGCTGATGTCGAAGCAGCCGGCGTCGACAAACTGGCGCTCGTCACGGTTGGCGCTGCCCAAGACCAGACTCACCGCGTCCCCGCGGCGGATGAGCGTGTCGCCGACCAGCACGTCGGCGGCGGCAAAGCGCATGGGTGCGCGTTCCACGGGACAGTCGTAGCGGAGGATTTCCTCCACCGCGGTGGGCAGGAGACCGCGGTCGTCGCGCAGGCGCGCCAGTTGATCGGGGTGCTGCAGCAGCGCCAAGACACCGTTGCCGATCAGGTTGACGGTTGTCTCGTGACCCACCACGATCAGCAGCAGGATCATGGCGAACAGCTCATCTTCGGACAGCACATCGCCCGCCTCCTCCGCAGCCAGCAGCGACGTGATGAGGTCGTCGGCAGGGTGGGCGCGGCGGGCGGCGAAGATGTCGCGTAGATAGGCGACCAGGTCCGCCATGAGTTGGCGTGTCTTGGCGGCCTTCTTGGACGTGCGCGAGATGTCCGCCGTGGGCGCAACCAGTGCATTGCTCCAGGCGCGGAAGCGGTGGCGGTCTTTGGCCGGGATGCCCAGCAATTCGGCGATGACGATGATGGGCAGCGGCAGCGCAAAGGCCTCGATCAGATCGGCCTGGCCGCGGTGGTGGATCGCATGGAGTAGCTCGTGGGCGACGGTTTCGACGCGGCTGTGCATCTGCTCCACCATGCGGGCGGTGAAGGCTTTGTTGACCAGGCCGCGCAGGCGGTCATGGTCGTCGCCGTCCAGGTTAAGCATGTGGTGGCTGAGCAGGCGCAACAGCGCCGGCGGCTCCGGCAGCGCGGCGCGCTCCGCGACTGTCATCGTGTTGCGGACGTCCTTGACAAGCCGCTTGCTGTCGCGCAGGAGCGCGGCGACATCGTCGTAGCGGGTGACGAAGCAGGTCGCGGCCGGTCCGCGGCTGTTGGCGCGGCGGTAGACCGGCTGCTCGGCGCGCAAGCGCGCGTATACCGCATGGGCGTCGGCCTTGAAGCGGGGACCGAACAGGTCCACCTTGGCGAAATCCGTGGCGTGGGGCGAAAGTGCGTCCGATGACATGGTGTTGGCGAGCAGGCAGCAGGCATAAACCGAGCGCGGTAGCCGGGGCGGAGTCCTCCGACTCACCGCGCGGTAGTATACTATGGCTATGACCCGCGCCATCATTCATCTCGACCTGGATGCGTTCTTTTGCGCCGTGGAGGAACTGCACAAACCCGCCCTCGCCGGGCGCGCCTTTGCCGTGGGTGGGCGACCGGAGAGCCGGGGCGTGGTCGCCTCCTGCTCCTACCCGGCGCGCCGGCAGGGCGTACACTCGGCCATGCCCATGGCGCAGGCGCTGCGCGTCTGCCCGGGGCTGATCGTGACACCGCCGCGCTTTCGGGCCTATGGCGCGATGTCCCGGCGAGTGATGGACCGCGTCCACCGGCTGACCGAGTTGGTGGAGCAGATCTCGATTGACGAGGCGTTCTTGGACGTGACGGCGCGCGCCGAGTCGCCGGAAGCCCTGGCGCGTGCCCTGCAGGCGGAGATCCGGCGCGACTTAGGGCTGCCCTGCTCGCTGGGGGTGGCCGCGAACAAACTGGTGGCTAAGATTGCCAACAACGTGGGCAAGGCGCGCGCTAAGGGCGAGGGGCCGCCCAATGCTATTACGGTCGTGCCGCCGGGTGAGGAGGCCGCGTTTCTGGCGGCGCTGCCGTGCGGCGAACTGTGGGGCGTGGGGCCGAAGACCGCGGCGCGATTGGGCGAGCTTGGGCTGCGGACCATCGGCGACATCGCCGCGGCGTCGCCCGATCTGCTGGAGGCGCACTTCGGCAAGCATGGCCGCGATCTCGTCACGCGCAGCCGGGGCATCGACGACCGGCCGGTGGAGACCGACCGCGAAACCAAGTCGGTCAGCCAGGAGACGACTTTCGCACACGACGTGGCCGATGCGGCGCGCTTGCAGGCCACGCTGGTGGAACTGGCCGAAGGCGTGAGCCGCGATCTGCGGCGCAAGGGGCTGACGGGCAACACGGTCAAGCTGAAGCTGCGCTGGCCGGACTTCAGCACGCCCACGCGCCAGTTGACGCTGGACCAGCCCACCGACGACGCCGCGCGCATCCTGACGGCGGCGCAACACCTGTTTGAGCGCATTTGGCAGCCGGGCCGGGCGGTGCGTCTGTTGGGGGTGGGCGTGAGTGGGTTGAGCGACCAGCCGCGCCAGATGGGCCTGTGGGACGCGCCGGACGAACGGCTGGAGCGGCTGCAAAAGGCCGTCGTCGCGGTGCGGGCGCGTTTTGGCGACGGCGCACTCGTGCGGGGGAATGACGTGACACGCCTGAAGCGCCGGCGCACACTGTCATCGCAGGACGACGAGGATTGACATAATTGACGTGGCTTGAGCAGTACCATTGGCTACACAACGAAGGGAAGGTAGACTATGGAAGTTCTGGATGCTGTCCGAACCCTGTTGGCCGTGCGCGAGTTCCGGCCCGACCCCATCCCTGAAGAAGTCGTGCGCCAGATTCTGGAGGCGGGACGCTTGACGGGTAGTTCGCGCAATCGCCAGGAATGGGATTTCGTGGTGATTCGGGACCGTTCGACGTTGAGCAAGCTGGGGGGCTTGGCGACGACGGGCAAGTACATCGCCGATGCGGCGCTGGCGATTGCCGTGGTGACGCCGGAAGGACTGTCGGGCTACGGTGACGGCGCGCGTGCGGTGCAGGATATGATGCTGGTCGCCTGGGGCGCAGGCGTCGGCTCGGTCTGGGTCGGCAACACGAATACGACGGAGATCAAGACGCTGCTCAACGTGCCGGCTGGGAAGCAAGTCGTGACGGTCATCCCGTTCGGTTATCCCAAGCAGAAGCTGGGCGCGGGGAAGAAGCGACGCAAGGCGCTGGCCGAGGTCGCCCATTGGGAGCAGTACGGTCAGCCCTACCCGGAGGGTTAGCCGGACGCCTGTTGGCAAAAGAAGACCGGCCCGGACGCGTGCTCGCGCCCGGGCCGGTTGTTGTCTAGAGC
>CAYJQA010000543.1:0-3941 GCA_964372065.1 uncultured Litorilinea sp. | reverse complement strand
ATGTCGCGCTCGGCGAAGGTCGGCGATGTCGCCATGCTGTGGATGAGGTAGTAGGCGGCGCTCACCCCCTCCATCACTGCTGGCGATAGTGTTGCGGGCTGCAGCAAATCGCCCGTCACCACCTGGACACGGTCAGCCCACGGCCGCCCTAATAGCCGGTTGGGGTCACCGCGTACCAGCACGCGCACACGGTAACCGGCGTCCAACAGCCGGGGCACGAGCCGTCCACCCACATAGCCGGTCGCGCCGGTGACCAGAAGCAGAGGCTTGATCGCCATGTGGTTGCTCCTTGTGCGCCGTTCTGTGAACGCTATTCCCTAGCCGCCGTAATCGCTTGGGCCGCATACAGGTGATCGGGCGGCAGCCTTCCATAACCTGCGCCGCAGGTTGGCAACCTAGCCACCCACGACCACGCCGCGGCCGCTGTGGCCGGGCAGCGTCACGGCCAGATCGCCGCCGGGGGTCAGCATCCCCACCGCGGCGCCGGTCAGGAGGTCACTAACGCGGCCCCCGGCCGGGCCGCCCAGCGGCACGACTGCTTCCACCGGCTCCGCGCCAAAGTTGATCAGCGTTGCCTGTATCTGCCCCGTATCGGGTAGTTCATGGACCATCACCAGCAGCCCGGGCGACGCCACCGCGGGCACGGCAAGTTGGCGCGCCGCATAGAGCCGCGTACGCTGGCGCGCCGCCAGGAGACCGCGCAACTGCTGGATGAACGAGTCGGGACGGCCCAGTTGGTCGGGCAGCGAGCCATAGAGGGCGCGCGCCCGCGGCAGCCCCGCGGCGGACGCCGTCGCGCCGGGGTTGACGCCCATCAGGTCATACGCGCCTCGGTTGATCCAGCGCGTGTCGCCGTCGCCCACCAGGTGGGCCACTTCCGCCAGAGGCAGCGGGAGCGCGCCCACCAAGTCCCACCCGGAGAGGGCAAAGACGCCCGGCTGCCAGGCGTTGTACATCGCCAAGAGCAGGTGCAGCCGCTGAATCTGCGCGGCTTCGGCGGGACCGATGGCCGCCAGGTCGCGGATGCCCAGGCTGGCCGCGCAGACGCCCGCCAACGTGGACGCCACGCCGTTCGTCACAAACCGTTGGTGATAGGGCGCGGCCGCGCCCGTGAGCCGCTCATACATGACGCGCCGGATCTCGTCGCGCAAGGCGCTGCCCGTCCAGTCGCGGCCCTGGTAGCGATAGACGTCCCCGGCGTGGCGCGTCCAGAAGTGGACCAACTCCAGCGTCAGTTCGTCGTGGTTTTGCAGCGCATGGACCAAGCCCGCGGGGTCAATCTGCGCGGCGGCCATCTCGCCGAACATCAGCCGCAGAAACGCCGTGTCGCCCGTGACCAACGCATGGGCATAGGCGGGCCGGGTGATGAAGTCGTAGGCCAGGTCCGCGCCGCCGTTGCTCATGGCCGCGATGTCGTCCACGGTCAGGTTGAGTTCTTGGAAGGTAAAGCCGCCCGTTTTGCGGACCAGCCCCGCGATGATCTGGTTGGCCGTGATGGACAGCGGATGCCCCTCCGACCAGGCGGGACCGGCGGGACGGCGCTCCACGCCCAAGAAGCCGTTGGCGTCCAGCCGCAGCATAGACGCGCCCATCTCGCCCAGGCTGTGCAGCGCATCGCCCAGCACCAACCGCTGCGCCGCGCAGGTCGCGTCCAGCCAGTTGAGTGTCGGCTGGCCCGCCTTGAAGTAGTGCAGATAGACCCAGCGCCGGTCCACGCCGTCCGCGCCGGTGATGACCGGCGTGGCGCTCCAGTCGGTTTCTTTGACGCCCGGCTCATAGAAGATGGTGCGGGAGAGGTGGCCGACGATATAGCCCTTGCCCGCCAGCGCATCGACCGCGGCGGGCGACAGATTGGCCGCGTCGCCACCCGGCGGGACGTCGGGCAGCAGCCCCCAGTCCTCCGCGGCGATGGCGACCATGTGATAGAGGCCGGGGTAGTCGCCCACGCCCAACTCGGCCAGGCGGAAATCTGCGCCCTTGCCCGTATGCCCCGGCACGATGTCGTCGATGATGATCGCGCCGTGGGCCTGGGCGTGGGCGCTCATGGCGCGGTACTCGTCGGCGGAACCAAAGGCCGGGTCGATGGCGAAGCTGATACGGTCGAAGTTGCCGTCGATGGTGGGCGTGAAGTCGCGGCCGGTCAGCCCGCCCGCCAGCTTCATCGGCCCGGTGTGCACGGCCTTGACGCCGATGGCTGCAAAGGCTTCCCACAGGTCGGGGTCGGCCAGCGTCGCCAGCACCGATTCGCCGTCGCGCGTGATGATGGACGCCGGATAAGCCGTGAACCAGACTGAGGCCAGGTCCGCGGCGGCGCGCGGCTGGGCTTCGGCATAGGGATGCTGCCAGAGGTCGCCGCGTCCGGCATAACGGCGGGCAAGGGCCTGGGCCTGGAAGAGCATGGATTGCTCCTCCAGCCAACGCTCGTAGGTGGGGTCAGGCATGACGGCGCTCCTTTCGCGGCGTGGGGTGCGAGGGGCGGGCCGCCGGCCAGGCTTGCCCACCCAGCCCCATTCTACACCGAAAAGGGGCCGTGCATGCACCGGCCCTGGTGCGAAGCCGGATCATCGCGCCCGCCGCGTTTTGGAATCGTTTCAGGCAAAAACCGTCCCGGAAGCTCAACAGCTTCCGGGACGGTGTCAGGACTTGGGGAGTGGGCTGTTTTACCGCCGCGTGACGACCGGCAACAACAACCTGCGTTGGACCGGGGGCGGGTCGCCCGCAGCCCCATACTCGGCCGCGCCCACGTCACACTTGCCGCCGATGGGGCGCGGCGCGCCGCGCTGATCCCCGTCGACGACGCAGCCCCCGGCGTCGCGGCCAGGGCTGTCGCTGCCAATGGCAAAAATGAGCGTTTCGCCGCCGTAATCGTCCAGCGGGTAGAGTCGCGGGTCCTGCCCGTTGATGGCCCCAGGAGCGGTACAGCCCGCCGCGTTCTGCACCAGATTCGCCTCTTGCAGCGTGAGCGTTCCGCTACAATCCGGCCCGGTGGCCGCAGTGTTGGCGCCCAGGAGCGTATTGACCAAGGTCGCGCTCGCCGTGTTGTGCAGACCGCCGCCTGTGGCTGCGTGGTTACCGGCAAACGTCACATGGGTCAGTTCTAGCGTGGCCGCGTTGGCGATGCCGCCGCCATTCCCGCCGGCCTGGTTGCCGCCCACGGTGACGTTGGTCAGCTCCGCCTCGCCGCCCGCGATAAGCAACCCGCCGCCCGTGCCCGTGACCACGTTGTTGGCGATCACGCTGCGCTGCACGATGAGGCTGCCTTGTTCCAGCGCGACGCCGCCGCCGTCTTGGGCGCGGTTGTCGTTGACCAGCACGCGGTCCAGCGTCACATCGCCGTCGCGGATCAGCAACCCACCGCCGCGGCCGTCCGTCTGCCCGCCGGTGAGTTGCAGGTAGCGGAGTGTCAGGGATGCGCCGCCCTCGACGATCAGCGGGCGATCCACCTGGCCGCCAGTGATGGTCGTGCTGTAGAGGCCGAGGCCGCGGATGGTGACGTCGTCGTTGACGATCAACGGCCCGAAAGAGCTGGCCCGGACGCCGAATGCGGCCAATGCGACCAGAGCCTCTTCGCTGAAGTCGGTGCGGTAGACATCCGCGCCCAGGCCGATGGTCTGCCCCCCATCCTTGTCGTTGGCCTCTTGGATGGCCGCGCGCAGCGTACACGCGCCGCTGGCGGTCGCACAGACGCCGTCGCCGGGCGACGCGTCGGGACCGTCCAGCAGCGCGTTGACCACGAAGTCCGCCGGTTGGATGAACGTGATACTCTCGATCACGTCGTCATTTTCGCGCGGGGTGGGCTGATCCAACTTGAGCGCGACGGCGTGCTGCCAGCGGTCGCCCGCAACCAGGGCCTTCTGCGGGCGAATGTCCACGGCGATGGTCGCCAGCGCGTCGGGCGCCAGACTGCCCAGGCTACAGGTAAGGACCGGCGCGGCAAAGCT
>CAYJQA010000542.1:0-3941 GCA_964372065.1 uncultured Litorilinea sp. | reverse complement strand
GTCCCGGTGGCGCACCGGAGAAGGGGATGCTTCGCTACGCTCAGCATGACAGATTGCAGACACTACCTAGCGGGCGGCATAACGGACATGACGGCAGCCTAGCGATAGCCGGTGCTGGCGACCTTGATGTACTCCTTGATGGGCCGGTAGCCGGGCGGCGGGGTGAGGACGAACGACGCCGGTGTAGACAGCCCCTGCTGCTCTTGCTGGAAGCGGAAGAAGTTCCAGGTGATGCGGCTGATCGTCTTCATGGCCGTGTTGCTGGTGTCCCAGTCCATCCAGCCCTGGCGATAGAGGAAGACGCTGAGCACATACGGCCCGGTCGGCCCCCAGACCAGCGCCACGTCGCTGTGGCTCTCAAAGGCAAAGCCGTGCTTGTGGACGATCCAGGTCTCATCCGGCCGCGGCAGCCCGCCCCAGATTAGCTCCTGAAACTCGTTGTGGGTCATGTAATACAGGATGGTCAGACACTCGTCCGGCGTCAGTTCGCCGGGGAACTGCTCCAGCAGCGGCCCCGCGCCCTGGCTGCAGCGGTAGATTTCGGCCAGGATGCGCCCCATCTCGGTGGGCGTGGATTGCAGGTTGGAATCGGGGTTCGTCTGCCAGTCGGTGCGCTGGTTGCCCGGCGTGGGGATGACCGGTAGCTGCACCTGGGCGTCGTAGGCCGACTGCATGTAGGTGCTGACATGGCCCAGATCGTGCATGAACTGGGTAAAGCGCTGCGTCCCCGCGGTCGTGTCGCCGTCGCCCAAGAACGCGATCAGCTGATTGGCCGCGTGGTTGTTGCTCTCGCCCAGGGCATAATCCAGCCAGTTGCCCACGGTGTCCGCCGCGTCGTCGCCCGCCGGGACGCCGTTGGGCAGTTCACGCATGATGGCCGCGGCCAACCCGATCTTGAGCGTGGACATCCCCGAAAAGGAGACATCGGCGTCCACACCGGCTTCCTCGCCCGTGCCCAAATCCTGCACATAGACCGCGCCAAAGCCGGGGAAGTTCATCAAGTAAGCGTTGATCTCACGGGCCAGGTCCGTCACCGCCGGCGACGGCGCGGGCGTCTCGACCAGCGCCAGCCGGGCGAGACGGTCTTCCTCACGCGTCAGCGCGGCCACCACCAGGGGGATGCTGGCCTCGACGTCCAACGTCTGTCCGGGCTGGCCCGCCGTCCACAGCCAGTCGCGGGTATAGGAGCCG
The DNA here is from genome assembly GCA_964372065.1 of uncultured Litorilinea sp. Lineage (GTDB taxonomy): Bacteria > Chloroflexota > Anaerolineae > Caldilineales > Caldilineaceae > QEUY01. The sequence goes on along the minus strand of CAYJQA010000542.1, from coordinate 2,750 downwards.
ACAAACCCGGCAGGCAGACCCGCCGCGGCCGCGCCGCCGTCCACCCAGCGCGTGCTGGGCGGCAGCAGACGGGGCGGGACGGGCGCGTGGTTTTGCTCGGCGGCGACCGTCTCCAGCCAGGCGCGCAGCTTGGCGTTATCCAGCATAAAGCGCACCGGCACATCGCGGCGCTGCTGGCCGAACCCCAGCGCCTCGCGCACCGCGATATCCAGGAAGGCCGACCCTTCCAGATAGCGGCTCGCCTCGGCGACCATCTGCTCCACGTCGACTTGGAAATCCACGTCTTGCGGGCGCAGCACCAAACGCGTGTCGCCAAGGCGCACGTCGATGGGTTCCTGGTAGATTTGCTCCAGGTGGCGGCGGATCTCGCCCGTGTCCTTGAGGTCGCTCAGGTCCAACCCGCCCAAGTAGACGCCTGGCGGGACCGGGGCAGCCGCCACCTTGAAGTGCGTGTACAGCGGGAAGAGCGCCAATACCGCACACAGGAGCAGCAAAAAACGGAGAAAACGTGCCATGGACTACTCGGAATCTCTCACGCAAAGCCGCCAAGGAGAGAGAAAGAGTTTAACCACAAAGAACGCATAGAACACAAAGACCAGAGTAAAGGTAGAGATTGGCATGCTTAGCATCTCTGCTATGCGATCTTTATGCTCTTTGCGGTTAGTTCTTCTTCTCTGCCCTTTGCGTTTTTTGCGTTCTTTGTGGTGAGATTCCTCTCCCTCTCACCCCTTGAGCGCGCCGACGGTGATGCCCTTCTGGATCTGGTTCTGGAAGATGACGTAGACCAGCAGCGTGGGCACCATGATCATGGTCACGGCGGCAAAGAGCGCGCTCCAGTCGTTCTGATAATATTGCTGGTGCAGCATGTAGGCCAAGCCCTGCGTCAGCAGATAACGCTTGGCGTCGGTCATCAGCACCAACGGCAGTAGATACTGGTTCCACATACCCAAGAAGTTGAAGATGCCGATGCTGACCAGCCCCGGTTGGGAGAGCGGCAGCATGATCAGGAAGAAGACCTGATACTGGTTGGCCCCGTCGATGATGCCCGCTTCATGCAGTTCGGAGGGCAGCGTCTTAAAGAAGCCCGTGAGGAAGAAGACACTAAAGGGCAGCGAGTAGGCAATATAGACCAAAATCAGCCCGTGGTAAGTACTGCTCATGCCCAAACTGCGTACCAAGAAGAATAACGGGATGAGCGCCAGAAAGACGGGAAAGAGCATCCCGGCCATAAACAGGTAAAAGAGCACACGATTGCCGGGGAAGGGGAAGCGCGCCAACACATAGGCCGTCATGGCCGACAGGATCAGGATCAGCGCCAGCGACGGCAGCACCACGATAAAGCTGTTAAGGAAATACTCGCCGATCCGCGCGTCCACCCAGCCGCGGCGGAAGTTATCCCATTGCAGCACCGCGGGCAACGACCACGGGCTAAAGAAGATCTCCTTGTCCGTCTTGAACGACGTGTAGAGCAACCAGATCATGGGGAAGGCGACGATCATCGCCCACAGGGCGAGGAAGGCGTTGAGGATCACCGCCGAAATCGTCGCCCCAATCCCGGCCCGGTAGCGGATGGGTCTGCTAACCGTCGGCTGTTCCAGCAAGGTATCGGATGCCATATCAGTACTCCAAACTCTCGCGGCTGAGCAGCCGGGTCAGCACCACCGAAATGACCAACGTGATCAGGAAGAGGGCCACGGCCATGGCCGTGCCATAGCCGAACTTGCTGCTCAGAAACGCTTCGTTGTACAGATAGGTGGAAAGCACTTCGGAGCCGCGACTGGGGCCGCCTTCGGTCATGGTCTGGGTGATGGTAAACATATTGGTGGCGTTGATCATGATGAAGATCAGCGCGGTCTGCATTGTGCCCCAAATCAGCGGCAGGGTGATGTTCCAGAAGATGTGCCACCGGGTGGCGCCGTCGAGCATGGCCGCTTCGTAGTAGGTGACCGGGATGGACTCCATGGCCGCGATAAAGAGCACCATGTAGAAGCCTACCGACTGCCAGATATCGACGGCCGCCAGCGCGGGCAGCACCGCGTCCGGGTTGCCCAGCCAGACCGGCGGGCTGGCGATGCCGATCGCCTTGAGCACCGCTTGCAGGATGCCGATCGTAGGGTGATAGACAAAGCTCCACAACACGCCGATCGCCACCACCGACATAACCTGCGGAAAAAAGTAGGTCACGCGATAGAACTTGCCCAACGGAACGCCTTGCGTCAGCACGAAGCCGAACAGGAGCGCGAGGCTCAGCGTAAAGACCGGCAGCACGACGATATAGAAGGCATTGTTGCCCAACGCATTCCAGAAGTTGGCGTCGTTGAGCATGGCTTGGAAGTTTCCCAGCCCGATGAACTCCGGCGGTTTGGAAAGCCCTTTCCAACGCGTCAGGCTGATGTACATGGCGTTCGCATACGGATAGAGCACGAACGTGGCATACAGCAGCAGCGAAGGCACGAGGAAGGGGATGATGAGCCGATACTTGTTGCGGTACATGCAATTCCTCCGGCTAAAAACCTGGCCTGCGTCCTTGGTTGGCGCGCAGGCCAGGTTTCCGACTGGACGGTCACGACGCTAGGCTGTGTCTGCTCCCGTCATTCCGAACGTAGTGAGGAATCCCTCTGGCGTAGCGACCGGAGCAGAGAGATTCCTCGGCCTACAGCCTCGGAATGACAGCGGCTTGACGACACGGCCGCGCCGCCACGCAACGCTTAGGAGCGCGTGTACTTCGGGATGTCGGGGTCTTCCAGGAC
>CAYJQA010000541.1:0-3960 GCA_964372065.1 uncultured Litorilinea sp. | reverse complement strand
CTGCTGCGGCTAAACCAGCCGGACCACCCCCAGCATGGCACGATCGGCTGGATGGCGGTCAATCTGCTGCAACTCGCCGGCGATACCGCGTTCTTACCGCGCTATCGCAACGACGGCGAGCCGCTGACGCCGCCCACGCCCACCTATACGCCGCCGCCGGGGACGCCCACGCCGACCGTGCCGCCGACACCACGCGCCACGCCGGTGATCCAGGAGCCGCTGGTCGAGCCGTTGCCCGCCATCGTCGCGCCGCTGCCGGAACAGGGCGAACTGGCCTTGACCATCAGTGGGGAGGGCAGCGTGCCCGACCCGCTCCTGCCCATCGCGGCGGTCGACCCGACCGGCCAGACGGTGGCGCTGACCGTGGACAACGCCGCCATTCGCATCTGGACGGGCGTCTTCGGCCAGTTTCCCGGCGATTGGGCGTCTGCGCCCGCCGGTCTGCTGTGGCCGGGGACGCAAGTCTATGTGACCGGCGCGCCTGCGCCCAACGACCCGGCGAGCTATGTGGCGACGCGCGTCAGTATTGTCGCGCCGCCGGAGCAGGCGCGCGTCAAGCTGTTCACCGCGCCGGACATCACCGCCTCGCTTGGTGCGGGCGCAGCCGTGGGCATGATGGGCAGCCGTGAGGAACCGGGCGTCTATTTGTTGGAGACCAGCGGCACGCTGCGCCAACTCTATACCGACGAGAAAGAGACCGGCTGGGCCGGGAATAATCCCAGCGCGGGACTGGTCATCAGCACGCAAGACGCGCCCACCGGCCCCAATCGCTTTAGCTGGGCGCGGCCCGACGGTATCGGCGTGCAGGTGGTCGCGCAGCCTTACCACTCGCTGCGCGGGGTTGTGAGCGAAACCTTCAGCGGGCTATGGTGGATCGAGACGCCGCAGGCCGATCTGGACCAGTGGCAGCTCTGGCGTTATGACGCGGTGACGGGCCAGGTGGCGCTGCAACTGCGGGCGACAGGGGCCGTCTTCCAGGCGGGCAGCGCCATTGTCGCGCCGGGTCTGACGCCGCAGCTATTGGCCGCCTATCCCACCTTCGACCCCGGCAGCGGGGCCGTCACCCAAGTGACGCTGGTGCTGGACACGCTGGACGACGCCACCCAAAAGCTGTATACCGGCGTCTTCCGCGTCACCGTGCGGATCAACCCCGACGGCAACGGCGAGGTCACGGGGACGCCGCAACTCTTGTTGACGCCGGAGAGCTATCGGGGACCGCTACAGGTCAGCCCGGACGGGAGCAAGCTGGCCTACTTCGTCTATGACCCGGAGCAGCCGAGCCTGACGTCCGGTTTCATCCGCCCGGCCAATCTGCTGCGTGTGCTGACGCTGATGGGCCGCGCCGCCAGCACCATCCGCACGGTCTATGTGACCGAGAACCGCTTCGAGTTTCTGGCGCCGAACCTAGCCTGGCAAGGCAATGACCGCTTGGTAGTGGCGCGCAGTCGCTTTGCCCAAGGCGACACCTTTGGCATCGAGCGTTTCGGTGTGGTCCAGGTACAATTGCCCCCGCCCGACGAGCCTGCGGGCGATATTCTGGCCGTGAGCTACCTCTTCCCGAATCAGCGGGAACTGCGCGACTATGCCACCTGTCAAGATGGCCGCTATACCTTGACCGTGACCACCGCCGACGACGGCAATCTGGAACTGGCGCGCTGGGACGGCCAACAGCCGCCGCAGCCGCTCTTCCTGCTGCCCGCAAACTTGAGTCGCGTCTTTGTGTGCTGGCAGGCCCCCGATAGTCTGCTGGACGTGCGCTAGGCGCGGCCATGCCGGAACCCCGATTCTCGCCGGAAGACTGGGTGCTCTTTGCAGACCTGCCGGACCTGGGGCTGGCGGTGGTGGCGTCGCTCGTGGTGACGCTCATCATCATCTGGTGGCGTCAGCAAACGCGCTACTGGTTTCGCATCGCGGCGGCGACCATGCTGGCCGCGCTGTTGCTGTGCGTCGGCGGCTATTACCTCTTTATTGTGCCGCCCCATTACGCCAGTTGTCCGGCCGGCTGCACGGGCTGGCGCGGCTTCCCGCTGCCGGTGGCGCGCATCGGCGTGGACGGCGTGACACGCGTCGGGCCGCTGGATTTCCTGTTAAACCTGCTGTTGCTGTGGCTGCTGTGGTTGGGGGCCAGTCTGGTTTGGCGGCTGACGGCCATCGGTATGCGGTGGGAGAACCGTTCGTGGCGGTCCAAACTGCTCTTCCTGCTGCTGCTGGTCATCCTGCCGTGGGCGCTGCTGCCGCGCGTGATCAACCCGCCCCAGCCCACCGCGACGGGTGAAGACCTGCGGCTGGCCGTCAACGCGCAGCGGTCGGCGGAGTTCACCTATGGGGTGACGGGGTTCTGGGTGCAGCGCCTGGCGCTGGAGGATATTCGCCGCGCCGCGCCCGCGGCCAATCCGGAATCGCTTTTCGGCGAGACCGAGGTGAACGAAGTCTGCCTGCGCGGCTATACCTACTTCTATCTCCCCTGGCGGCGCTATCGCATTGCGCTGGACACCAGCGGCGTGACGGCGCTGCGGATGGCCGAGATGCCCCTCACGGGGTCGTGCTGGCAGTAGCTCGGAGCGCGTCGCGTGGGTCTTGGCGTCGCTAGGGCGCGCGCTGCGCTTTCTCCCACAGCACGCTTTGCCGCCCGCGGGCAAAGCGCCACGCCCCGGCAAACACGGCCAGGTTCATCATGGTGAAATAATAGGGGACATACAAGAGCTTCCCGTGCAGACCGCGGCTTTCGAGCCGCCAACCAAGCCACGCGGCGGCATAGAAGGCCAGTTGCGCGAGGCCAAGCCAGGTGTAGACGCCGTCGACGCGCCAGGCCAGCCAGGCGTTGAGGGGGAGCAGCAGCGCCAAGAGCAGGGGGACCAGGGTCCAGCGCAGGACCCGGTGCGATATGTACTGGAACGAGAGAAACCCGTAGCGCAGCGGGTTGAGCAGCGGCGCAAGCCAGCCGATCGCCTGGAGGCCGCCCGCGGCGATGCGGCGCTTGCGTTTCCACTCCTCGGCGACGGTCGTCGAGGCCGCTTCCCGGCCATAGGCATCCGGCTCATAGACCAGCCGATAGCCCGCCAGCGCGACGCGAAAAGACGCCACAAAGTCGTCGATGAGCGTGTCCGGGGGCAGCGGCGTGTAGAGGTCGCGGCGCAGGGCGAAGAGCGCGCCGTCCGCGCCCATGACGCTGCCCACCACCGATTCCCAGCGTTTCACCGTAGACTCATAGCGCCAGTAGAGGCTTTCGCCGGCAGCGGCGGTCGCGTGGTCGCCCGCCTGGACGCGCTTTTCGCCCGCCACGCAGCCGACGCGCGGGTCGGCAAAATGGCGCGCCAACCGTTGTAGTGCAGCGGGATTGAGCAGGACGTTGGCGTCGGAGAACGCGACGATGGGGGTGTCGGCGGCGGCTACGGCCCGGTTCAGAGCCGCGGGCTTGCCCATCCGCGCGGGGTTGTGCAAGAGCGTGATGTCCGGCTGCGCGCTGAGGTAGGCGTCCGTCCCATCAGTGGAGCCGTCATTCACAAAGAGGAACTGCACGCGGTCGCGCGGATAGTTCAGGGCGCGGCAGTTGGCGAGCTTGGCGGGCAGCGCGGCGATCTCGTTATGCGCCGGGACGATCAACGTCAGACCGGGCAAGTCTGCGCCGGGCGGGGCGTCATGTGGTGGGGCCGCGCGGCCCCGCGCCAGCAGGGCCATGAGCAGCCCATAGCCAAGATAGGCGTGGAAGATGACGGCAAGCGCGAGCCAGAAAAGTGTCTGCATGGGCGGTGGTGGGACCGCGCGCTAGCCGGACACGGGCGGCGTGTGGGTGAGGCGGTCGGCGGCAAAGATCAGCGCAAAGAGCAGCCACAACAGAAACCCCGGCTTTGACCCCAGCGCGACGGCGTCGAACTGGCTGTAGACCGAATGGGCCACGACGCAGCTCATCCAGCCGGCGGCCAGGACGCGCCAGGTCAGCCAGCCGGGCCACTCCGGCCC
>CAYJQA010000540.1:0-3963 GCA_964372065.1 uncultured Litorilinea sp. | reverse complement strand
GTGATGGACAAATCATTATGCGTTTTCTACTGCTAACTTGGGAATATCCGCCGTATGTCGTCGGCGGCATGGGCAAGCACGTCGCCGGGCTGATCCCGGCCCTGGGCAGCCTGCGCGACCAGTTCGGCGACTTTGAGGTCGATGTCCTGACCTCCCACTTTGCCGGCGGCCCGCCGCGCCAAACGGTGGCCGAGGGCATCACCCTCCATCGCATCGACACCCAGCCGCTTGACCCGCTCGACCTCTATAACTCGGTCATCGAGTGCAATCAAGACTTCGTCGCCTATGCCCATGAGTTGGCGGGCAATCAGCCTTTCGACCTGGTGCAGATCCACGACTGGCTGACCGGCGTGGCCGGCGTGTCGCTCAAATACGCCTACAAAGTCCCGCTCATCACCACCATCCACGCCACCGAGCGCGGCCGCCATCAAGGGAATCTGCCCAGCAACACCAGCCGCCAGATCGACGCGCTGGAACGTCACATCTGTTCCGAAGCCTGGCGCGTCATCGTGTGCAGCCGCTTCATGGCGAGCGAAGTCCAGAAGTTCTTCGGCGTGTGGCCCGACAAGACGGCGATCATCCCCAACGGGGTTGACATGCACGCGCAGGCCGTCTGTCCGCCGGGCGCACACAGCCACCTGCGCGCCGCGTACGCGCCGCATGGCGAGCGTCTGCTCTTTTTCGTGGGGCGCAGCGTCTATGAAAAAGGGCTGCATGTGCTCATCCAGGCCATGCCCGCCATCCTGCGCGACACGCCCAACACGCGGCTGCTGGTGGCCGGCAAGAACAGCCGTCACCATTACCCGTTGGCGGCGGACCTGGGCGTCCAAAACGCCGTCACCTTCTTGGACTACATCAGCGACCAGCAGCGCGACTGGATCTATCAGATCGCCGACGCGGCCATCTTCCCCAGCCTCTACGAGCCTTTCGGCATCGTCGCCCTGGAGGCGATGGCCCTGGGCTGCAACGTCATCGCCAGCGATGTTGGCGGTCTGGGCGAAGTGGTCAAACACCTGCACAACGGGCTAACGGTCTATCCCAACGACCCGGCCAGCATCGCTTGGGCCGTGCGTGAGCTATTCCGCGACCCCATCGCGGCCGCACAACGCCGCGCCAACGCGCTGAACGACGTGCAAACGCTCTACAACTGGGAGGGTATCGCCCGCCAAACCGTGACGCTCTTTCAGCAAGTCGTCGCCCAGCGCGCCGTCACGGCGTGGTAGCCGCCGTCACCCGCTCGTAGACGATGGGCAGGGGCGCGACCGGCTCCGGCCCCACGCCAAAGGCGGCGGCGACGCGTCCCGCCGCCGCGTCGGCGTCCGCCTGACTGGCGGCGTGGATGGTCGCCAACGGCGCGCCCGCGGCCACCGCAGCGCCGACCTTCGCCTGCACCACGATCCCCACCCGGTAGTCGATCGGAGCGCCCTTCTTTTGGCGACCTCCCCCCAGCGCCATCGCGGCCAGCCCGATCGCGGCCGGGTCAACCGCCTGCACTACACCGGTCTGCGCCGCGGCCACGTCCAGCGTCACCGGGGCCGCGGGCAGACGTGTGGGGTCGTCCACCATGCGCCCGTCCCCGCCCTGCGCCACGACGAACGCGCGGAACTTTGCCAGGGCCGCACCCGACGCCACGACAGCCCGCACCTGCGCCGCGCTCGTCGCGTCCAGCCCCGGTGGGCGCGCGCCCAAGCGCAGCATCTCCACGGCCACCGCTTCCACCAACTCCTGAAAATCGGCCGGCCCCTCCCCGCGCAGCGTCGCGATCGCCTCCTTCACCTCCAGCGCATTGCCCACGGCGCGGCCGAGCGGCTGCTCCATCTGCGTGATCAGCGCCGTGACCTGACGCCCGGCGCGCGCCCCAATCGCGGCCATCAGCCGGGCCAGGTCGCGCGCCGCCGCCAGAGTGGTCATAAACGCGCCCCGCCCGCACTTTACGTCCAGCACGATGGCGTCCGCCCCCGCCGCCAGCTTCTTGCTCATGATGCTGCTGGCGATCAACGGCAGGCACGACACGGTGCCCGTCACATCGCGCAGCGCATAGAGCGCCTTGTCCGCGGGCGCAAGGTTGGCGGTCTGCCCCGCCACCACCAGCCCCACCGCGGCCAACTGGCGGCGAAACTGCTGCTCGGTCAGGTCCGGACTCCAGCCCGCGATGCTCTCCAACTTGTCGATCGTCCCGCCCGTGAAGCTCAACCCGCGGCCGCTCATTTTGCCCACGGGCAGCCCACAGGCCGCCACAATCGGCCCCACGGCCAACGTGGTCTTGTCGCCCACACCGCCGCTGGAATGCTTGTCCACGATGATTGTGCCCGCGGGGAGCGCATCGTGCAGGTCGAGTTGGTCGCCGCTGGCAGCCATCGCTAACGTCAGCGCCGTCGTCTCCGCCTCGCTCATCCCGCGCCAATAGACGGCCATCGCCCACGCCGCGGCCTGATAGTCGGGAATGCGGCCCTGGGTATAGCCGTCCACAAAGAACGCGATCTCGGCGGGCGACAACTCACCGCCGTCGCGCTTTTTCACAATGATGTCTACCGGATTCATGGCGGTTTCCCCCACAACGCAAACGGTTCTGCGATGCCGCACCGGAACAGCACGCTTCCATGCGCAGTATACCACGCCCGCGCCCGCGCCAAAACCTTGCCCGCGCGGAGCGAGCGCCACGGCCGCGGGGATTCTCCGTCGCAGGGTTCGCTGAATGACAGCGTTCGCGAACTCTGCTAGAATGGCGAGACGTTTTGCCCCGACCGCTGCCTGCGGTCGTTTCTGCGTGAGAGGAGCCGTAACCCCACATGTCCCCAACCGTAACCGTCATCGGCGGCGGGCTGGCCGGCAGCGAAGCCGCCTGGCAACTGGCCAACCGCGGCCACCATGTGCGTCTGGTCGAGATGCGCCCCACCCGGCCCACCGCCGCCCACACCGGCGACCGTCTCGCCGAGTTAGTCTGTAGCAACTCCATGGGCAGCACCTTGCCCGACCGCGCCCTGGGCATCCTCAAAAACGAAATGCTCGGCTTGGGCAGCCTCATCATCGCCACGGCCTTCCGCCACGCGCTCCCCGCGGGCAGCGCGCTGGCCGTCAGCCGCGACGACTTTGCCGAAGCCGTCACCGGGGCCATCACCGGCCACCCCAACATCGAGCTTGTGCGCGCAGAGGCGACCGCCATCCCGGACGGTCCCGCTATTCTCGCCACCGGCCCCCTCACCAGCGACGCGCTCACCGCCCAGATTCAGGCGTTCACAGGCAGCCAGTATCTCTATTTCTATGACGCGATGGCCCCCATCGTCGTCGCCGACACCATCGACATGACCGTCGCCTTCCGCCAGAGCCGCTATGACCGCGACAGCGCGCTCGGCCAGGAAGAGGGCGACTACATCAACTGCCCGCTCAACCCCGCCGAATACACCGCCTTTGTGGAGGCCGTGCGCGCCGCGCCCAAGATTCAACTCAAGGAGTTCGAGAAGGAGTTGGAGCGTTACTTCGAGGGGTGTATGCCCATCGAAGTCTTGGCAGACCGCGACCTCGACGCCCTGGCCTATGGCCCCATGCGCCCGGTCGGTCTGCGCGACCCGCGCACCGGCCGCCGTCCGCACGCCGTCGTACAATTGCGCCAGGACAATGTCGCCGGCACGCTCTACAACATGGTCGGTTTCCAGACCAACCTGCGCTGGGGCGCGCAAGAAGAGGTGCTGCGCATGATTCCGGGCCTTCAGCAGGCCGAGTTCGTTCGCCTGGGCCAGATGCACCGCAACACCTTTGTCAACAGCCCCACGCTGCTGCTGCCCACGCTCCAGGCACGCCGCCGCGCCGACCTCTTCTTCGCCGGGCAGATCACCGGGACCGAAGGCTATGTGGGCAGCGCCATGAGCGGGCTGGTCGCGGGGATCAACCTGGCCCGTCTACTCCAGGAGCAGCCGCTGCTGGAGCTGCCGCCGACCACCATGATCGGCGCGCTGCTCCACTACA
>CAYJQA010000539.1:0-3968 GCA_964372065.1 uncultured Litorilinea sp. | reverse complement strand
CGCCAGGACTTGGCGCGCGCCGAGACGCCGCTGTGGCGCTACTTCTGTCAGATCAGCGACTCTACCACCAGCTACGGTTCGTATTCCGGGGCGGTGCCCAACGAGAAGATCACGTGGGAGAAGCTGGCGATCGACACGCCCAAGTTCATGGTCGAGTCGGACGCGACCATCGTCGCGCCGTTGATCTTCGCCTACGTCATGGCGGACGCGTAAGACTGCTCTGTCATTCCAATCACACAGTGGTGCGAAGCAACCGAGTTTCTTCGCTGCGCTCAGAATGGCAGCGACTTGGCGCGGTGCAATCTTGCGCGAAAGGCGACTTATGAGACACCCTTCGGTCTCACATTTGGTGCTCGCGAAAGCTTGACAAGTAGCATATAATAGAACATGAGTTCTCTGGCTGCTTGAAACGAGCGATTATGGCTGATAAATCTACGATTGAATGGACAGATGCGACTTGGAACCCGGTGACTGGTTGTACCGAGGTCTCACCTGGCTGCGATCATTGCTATGCCCGGATATTTTCGGAGCGATTTAGAGGTGTTAAGGGGCATCCCTACGAACAAGGGTTTGATCTCAAGCTTTGGCCTGAACGACTCAATATACCCCTGAAATGGAAAAAAGCACGGCGCATCTTCGTGAATTCAATGTCTGACCTGTTTCACAAGGATGTTCCAGACGATTTTATCAATCAGGTGTTCGCAATAATGTGCCAGGCCGATCAACACACCTACCAGATTCTCACCAAACGTAGTGCGCGCCTTGCTAAGCTTGCGCCGAAATTGCCGTGGCCTGCTCATATATGGATCGGTGTATCGGTCGAAACCATCCAATATCAGTGGCGAGTAGATCATCTGCGCCAAGTACCAGCACAGGTTCGTTTTGTCAGCGCAGAACCTCTACTCGGATCGCTCCAGACGCTAGACCTGACGGACATTCATTGGCTTATTGCGGGTGGAGAGAGTGGGCACGCCTATCGCCAATGTGATCCTGCATGGCTACAGGAGTTACGCGATCGATGTCTGGAGCAAGGGGTAGCTTTCTTCTTCAAGCAGTGGGGAGGTCGTACACCCAAAACAGGAGGAAGGGAGCTAGATGGTCGGACTTGGGATGAGTATCCACCTGTATTTGAAGCGAGCCACGCAAAATGAAAGGCTACGCGACATAGAGTGCACAGTGCTCGTTCAAGCGTTTGGTCCTTCGACGAGTAGGACAGTTGAGAATCGAACCATCGACAAGTTCCTGAACGATAGCACTGAAGTCTGATTTCCTATACCGCATGAAGTTCTTCTGAACAATCTGTAGCCACAATTCCTCGCGAGTCAGTCCAGGCCTCTTTGTAAGCTCCCCAATAATGATTTCTCTGAGACCAGTTGCGGAGAGCATTTCCCCCCAGTCGTTCGACTCAAACAAGGTGCCTGCAAACTCATGTTCGTGCATCCTCTTGAAGTAAGCTTTTGTCATTGCATCATGCATTAGCAGCATTGCGTCGGGATGGCGCGATGCAAAGACGGCAAAATACTTGATACGGGCATTGCTCCCTTCGCGGACAGGGCAGGAACCTGTAAAGGGCATATACCCCGCAAGCTTATCCTCGTATGCCTTGATAAGCCGAATTTCTCGCTCTTCAGGGGTAAGATCAGGAGCCAGCATAATAGCCTTCCAGTATTCGCCACCGAAGACCCTGGTCATCGTATTGTGGTATTTTTGGATAAGCGCCTCGCCCTCTCGACCTTCCTCAACAGCCCTACGTGCTGCCAAACGATGTGCGATCGGCATGTGCATCATGATGACAATTTCCGTACTATACTTTATATCCCTCGTCAAGAAAGGCTCCAGTAGGTCAAAAGAGCATCCGGTTGGCCCAAATGGATCGAGATAAAGGAATACCGTCTGATCGCGCAGTAGCGTTGGGAGTTGAGGTATAAGCCTTGTCGTATCACCAAGGATTGGTGTCGCTGCACCTAGCCATCCCCCTTTGCGAAGGACGCTTTCCAACTTCTCGTGGTAATTCCTCTTGTTGTTGATAGTTGCCTTTGGCGAATCTCTCGGCAGCTTGGCAAATAATTAAGGGTGATCCAGCAGAGCCGTCATCGAAAACACCAGGTCCGGCATAGCCGTCGATTAGGAGGATTCGTCGCTTAAGCCTGTTGACCTTGGCGATGTAGGGTGACATATACGCGCCAAGAATCTCGTCCTTTATTACTGACCAAGGGCGTTTGCCTTCGAAGAAGTCGTCATTTTGCTCAGTCATGGGGGGTTCCTGGTTATTGACTCCATTCGCGATTCACTCTAATGGCAGTTGTGCAACGTCCAGGTGATATTATAGGCCAGTCCTAGTTTGGCCGCACTGTGCCAGTCGCATACGCCTTAATCTTTCCTTCGCTACGTTCGGAATGACAGGGATTCCCCTACCTCTCCCAGCGCGCCGACCACCAGGCTAGTTCGGGCATGTGCATGGCGGCGGCCAACACCAGGATCGCGGCCACGTCCACCGGCGTGCGGCGCAGTTCCAACGACATGTCGCCGCCCACCACGGTCAGCACGGCAAACTCCGCCCAGGGGGGATAGCGCACGGTCGTGGAGCCGCGGCGCAGCTCAAAGGGCGCGCCTACGCTGCCGGGGTTGACGATTAGCTTGTCGGTCCAGCGGCGCACCATTTGGGTGTGCGTGTGGCCGCCCGCCAGGATCGTGGCTTCTTCGCCGCCAAAGACCATCGCCAGTTGCAGGTCGGGCGTGTCCGCCTGGATGGCCTCGTAGTAGGAGCGCGGTGAGCCGTGATAGGCCAGCAGCGACAGGCCGCCGCCCAACGGCAAGGTCAGCCGCGGCACAAAGGCGCGGATGGCGGCGCGGTCCGTGTTGTCCAAGCGCTCCGCGCCCCATAGCTCGATGGCGTTGATGTAGGGTGTATCGCCATTGCGGATGGGGTGCGGCTGCGGGTCCAGCGCCCAGGCGTCCATATTGCCCATGATCACGGGCCAGCCTAACTCACGAATGCGGGCCAGCGTGCCGCGCGGGTCGGGGCCTAGGATCGCGACGTCGCCCAGACAGATCACGCGGTCCACACCAGCTTTGTCTAACGCAGTGACAACCGCTTCGAGTGAGATGGGGTTGGCGTGGATGTCACTGACCAAGCCGACGCGCATCAGCCAGCGCCCTCCAGACGCGGGGTGGATTGTAAGGCAGTTCGTCCAGCCAGATGCCGGTGGCGGCGTGGATCGCCGCGGCGATGGCCGGCGCGGTCGGGATAAAGGGCATCTCCGCCATCCCGCGCAGGCCTAACGGCCCTTGTGGGTCGGGATATTCCAGGATCACCGGCTCGACCGTCTCCGCCACATCCAGCACACCGGGGATGAGGTAGGTGCTGAGGTGTTGGGTGACGGCGCGCCCGTCCTTTTGCTTGTATTCCTCCAGCAACGTCCAGCCGACTGATTGGGCGACGCCGCCTTCGATCTGTCCTTCCACCTGCTGCGGGTTGACGGCGCGGCCTACGTCGTTGACGCTGACCAGCCGCGTCACGTGGACGTGCCCGGTGTCAAGGTCCACTTCGACTTCGGCGACCTGGGCGCAATAGCCGTAGGTGATGTTGGGGTCGCCGGCGCCGGTGCCGGGGGCGTAGGGGGTGGTCGGCCGCGGGTGAAAGACAAACTCGGCGCGCGCGGGGCGCTCTTCGCTTTGCCATTCGGCCAGGGCGCGTTCGGCTGCGCCCTGGATGGCGTTGCCCGCCATAAAGCTCATGCGGCTGGCCGACGCGCTGCCGCTGGAACCGGTGACCTCCGTGTGGTCGGTCTGTAGCTCGACGCGGCTGGGGTCAAGCTGGAGCACCTCGGCCGCGATCTGCTGAAAGAGCGTGTGGCTGCCCTGGCCCACATCCGCGCCCACACAGCCCACGACGGCGCGCTCGACGGTGTCTGTCCCGTATAACTCCACCCAAGCCGCGCACGCTTCCGGCGCGCCCAGGCTAAAGC
>CAYJQA010000538.1:0-3972 GCA_964372065.1 uncultured Litorilinea sp. | reverse complement strand
GCAATATGGTCTCTCCGACACCGGCCGCGTCTACGTCTACGCCGGTCGCCCCAACACGCAGAACCTCACCGTCACCCTTGTCCTCGACGGCGACCAGCCCGGTGACGGCTTTGGCGTGGATGTTGCGGGCGCGGGCGATGTCAACGGCGACGGCTACGCCGAACTTCTCGTCGGCGCATGGCAGAACGACCACGCCGGCAGCAATGCGGGCATGGTCTATCTCTATCTCGGCAGCGCCGCCGGTCTCACCGAGACCAACGTCATCACCCTGACCGGCCCCGAGGAAAGTGGCTTTGGCGCGGCCGTGGCGGGAGCGGGCGATGTCAACGGCGACGGCTACGCCGACATCCTCGTCGGGGCCGACCTCGCCGACGGCGACATCATCTCTAACACCGGTAAAACCTATCTCTATCTGGGCAGCCCAGACGGGCCGGTCAGCCCGCCAGCGCTCGTCCTCAACGGCGAAAACCAAGATGACCACTTTGGCTTTGCCGTCGGCGGGGGCGGCGACCTCAACGGCGACGGCTTTGGCGACTTGGCCGTCGGTGCATACAAGTTCGATCTATCTGCCAACCCGCTTGATGATGGCGGCAAAGCCTACGCCTATGGCGGCTGTCTGGGCGGCCCCCAAGCCACCGCCATCTTCACCGCCACCGGCGAGTTTGAAGCTGACAACTATGCGCGTGCGCTCACCATCGCCGGCGACCTCAACGGCGACGGTGTCGACGACCTGGTCGTGGGCGCGTTGGGTGGCAAGGACCCGAATCCCCTACCTAAGGGCAAGTTCTACGCCTACTATGGCGTGGACGAGGGCGGCTGTCGCCCCGCCATCACGCTCACTAAGACCGTCGCGCTGGCCCAAGACCCGGACGTCTGCGGCGTCGCCAGCACCATCACCGTCACCCAGGGCCAATCGGTGGAGTATTGCTACAAGGTCCGCAACACCGGCAACATCACCTTGACCCATCACTTCCTGACCGACGCCGCCCCCACAGACCCTATCTTTGAGCGCACCGTCTATACCCTGACGCCAGGCGCGGAGTATACCCATTACATCTCCTATACGCCTGCCGTCAGCATCACCCACAGCGCGACCTGGACGGCCCTCATCACTGTCACCGGCCCCGGCGGCATCGCGGCGCTGATCCCGGACACGGTGATCACCGCCACCGCCAGCGCGCAGACGTCCGTCATCGTCACCATCCCCGCGCCATTAGGGCAACCCCCCATGCACCTGCCCTCCATCCGCAATAAGGAGTAGGGCGCACACCCGCTACGTACAACGAAACGGGGCACGGTCTTTGGACCGTGCCCCTGCTCATTCCCGGCTATGCTGCGCGGCCGCGGTTACCCGCCGCGGCTCCCCACTGGACGCAACGCCGCCACCCGGTCGGCAATCTCCAGCAGCGTCCCCGCCACCAAGGAATGGGGGGCCGAAGTGACGATCGGCTTGCCCATATTGGTGGCGTTCACCGCCACATCCGCCGCCGCCACCACCGTCCCCAACGACTCGCACCCCAGCGCCCGTTCGATCTCCGCCACCGATTGGAGCTGGACGCTCTGCGTGCGGTTGACCATCACCAGCTTGAGGGATGCCGTGGGCACCGCCCACGCCCGCAACAAGTCGACCAAGGCGCGCGCCGCCGCGAGGCAACTGGGTTCCGGCTCCATCACCACCAGCACCAACTGCGCCGCCCGCAGCACCGCCCGGTTCGCCACCGACGGGAGATGCGGCAGGTCCACCACCACGTACGACGCCATCGTCGCGAACGCGCTGGTCAGCGCGTCCGCCTGATCGGTCTGAATCTCGCGATACTCGCGCAGACTCTGCGGGCCGGCCAATAACTGCAACCCCGGCAGCACGGGCATCAACCGCGCCGTAATCTGGGGTTCCGTGATCGCCTTGGCCGTCATCTCCACCAACTGGCTGAGGGTCGCGCTGGGCGTGATCCCAAAATGACCCGCCAGCGTGCCGAAATAGGGGCGCATCTCCACCAACACCGTGCGATAATTACGCATGGCCAGCGCCGCGGCCAGATTGGCGCTCACGGTCGTCGTTCCCACACCACCCTTGGCGCCGATCACCGCAATCAACCGGCCCTGGAGCGACGGAGACATGGCTGGGTTCGATTGGCGCAGCCGCTCCGTGCGCGCCAACATGGACTTCACCCGCGCCACCATCTCCTTGGGGTCCACCGGCTTGGTCACGTACTCGTCGGCGCCCGCTTCCAAACCTAGAATCTTGGCGGCCAGTTCCGTCTGCCCGCTCAGGATAATGATGGGCAAGTCGGTCAAATTGAGCACCTGCCGCACCCGCCGCACCACGTCAATCCCGCTCGTGTCCGGCAGCATCACATCCATGATCACCAGGTCGGGCTGCTCGCTCTGAATCTTTTGCAGCGCCTCGACTCCGTTGACCGCCGTTATTGTCGTATAGCCTTCTTGCTCCAGAGGGATGGAGATCAGCCGCAGCATAACGGCCTGATCGTCCACGATGAGGATTTTGCCGCTCATAGCTCGTCGTTTCTGCTCGTCTGCGCGAGCCGGTCGATGTAAAAGCTCACGAGGGTATTGTCATCGTACACTGTCCGTCCGTACCTGGCAAGGATCACCCTCATGGGCGCTTCTACAGCGGCATTTGCCCGCGCTTCCCAATGCAAAACCCGCCGTTGCCGGCGGGCTTTGGGTGACGAATCAGGTCGGGTAAGATGGGGCTAGTTCGGCTCACCCTCACGATAGACCCGTATATAGGGGTCGCGGTTAGCCCGGCGCGTCGCCTGGCGCATGGCCCAGCCCCAGCCGGTCAGCGTGATCCCGGCCAGCAGGATCGCCCCGGCCACCAAATAGGCCAATAGCTCCGGCCAGACCAAGATCGCCAGGGCCAACGAAATCAGCGCCACACCCGGCGCCATCCACAGCCACGCCGCCGCGCCGCCGGGCGCCCAACGGCTGCTGCCAAAGCGCACGAAGATCGGTGAACCGAACATACAACCTTCTCCTTTACCCACGCCGCTAGTCACGCCGCCCCATCAACAGGGTCGCGTAATAGAACAGCGTCATGATCGCCTGCAACGCCGCCGCCACATAGGTCAGCGCCGCCGCATCCAATACATGGTCCACCCCGCGCACTTCCTGCGGGACCAACACCCCGTTGGTGACCAACAACTGCTTGGCGCGCTTGCTGGCGTCAAACTCGACCGGCAGCGTCACCAGCGCAAAAAGCGCCGTCGCGCCAAACAGAAGCAGCCCCACCCAGGCGACCGACTCCCCGATCGCACCGGCCATAAACAGACCCACGGCAAAGATGAGCGGGCCGACCCAACTGCCGATCTGCACCGCGGGGACCATGGCTGAGCGCAACTGTAGCGGCGCATAGTTGCTTTGGTCTTGCAGCGCGTGCCCCGCCTCATGCGCGGCCACGCCCACGGCGGCCAGCGACGGCGTGCCATACACATCGGTGCTCAACCGCAACACCTTGGCGCGCGGGTCATAGTGGTCGGAAAGCATCCCGTCCACCCGTTCCACCGCGACGCTTTGCAGCCCGTGGGAATCCAAAATGCGGCGCGCCGCCTGGGCGCCCGTCATGCCGGAGACGGCCTGCACCCGCGAATACTTGGCAAACGCCGAACGCACACGCATCTGCGCCCACAACCCCAACAGGAGCGCAGGCAGCGCAAACACAAAGTAAAGAGGATTAAAGAACACAGCGATACTCCTTTATCGTTGCACGTTTCATGCCGTGTTTAGTACGGCTGCGGTTCGCAAGCCACCCGGCTCCCTACTGCAAGCCGGTTCCAGCCTGCCAGATGCCACCCAGTCCGTCCGTAAGCCTCCGTCAAATTCGCACAACTCTGTTAATAGACTCTACGTAGGACTCTATCACGGGTTTCTATACGCCAAGATTAGCAAAGCGTTAGCGTTGTATATGTGTGCGCCGCTGCACGACCGCCCACAGCGGGCGCAGCTCTGTGC
>CAYJQA010000537.1:576-3977 GCA_964372065.1 uncultured Litorilinea sp. | reverse complement strand
GCTGGAGCCTGGCCAGATCGACGGCCAGCAGTATCTGCTGCCCAAAGACTATTCGCCGCTGGCCGTCTATTACAACAAGAAGGTCTTCGATGCGGCCGGTGTGGCCTATCCCAGCCCCGACTGGACATGGGATGATCTGCTGGCTACGGCCCCAGGCGCTGACCGACCCGACCCAGGGCATCTATGGCATCCAACTCCCGGCGACGTGGACCACCGGCTTTGAGTACTGGGTAGCCGCGGCCGGTGGCCGGTTGATTAGTGAGGACGGGACTTCCTTTGTGGGCTACATGGACTCGCTGGAAGTGATCGCCGCGGTGCAGTTCTACGCCGATCTCTACAACAAGTATCAGGTTGCGCCGCCCGCCGCCGACTTCAACCAGTTTGGCGGGGGCAACAGCGAGTTCGACAGCGGCAAGGCCGCCATGCGTCTCTTTGGCCGCTGGCCGCAGGCGGGGATGTTGGAGAATCCTAACCTTGACCTGGGCGTCGTGAACCCGCCCCAGGGCGCGGTGCGCGCCAATATCCTCTTCTGGGGTGGCTTCGGCGTCGCCAGTACCGCCAAAGCGCCGGATGCGGCGTGCAAGTTCTTGCTTTACTATGTGGGCGAACCGGGGGCGCAGGTCTGGAAGGACTGGGCGCTGCCCGCGGTGGCTGCGGTGGCCGAGGCTTCCGGTCAGATGGCCGATCCGATCCAGGGCGTCTGGATCGAGGAGCTAAACCATCTCGTGCCGCGCGCCTATACGTTCACGCCCTATTGGAACGAGACCGCCGACCCGGCCTTGCGCCGCGCGCTGGAAACCGTGCTGCTGGACCCCCAGGCTGACGTTACGGCCGTGATGCAGGAGGCCGCGCAGTCCGCCCAGGAGGCCCTGGACGTCCTGCTCAAGCAGTAAGCGTCAGCGTGTCGCGGTGATCGAAGATCGCCGCGACGGTAGCCGTTTCGCCGGCGCGGTGATCATGCTGCGCCGGCGGGACGACTGCGTGCGCGTGCGTTCCAGCCATGTGACGCAGGACAAATGAGCGTCCCGCCATGACCCGATTGCGCCGTTCGCAGCGCGAAGCCGTCGCGTTCTACCTGAGCATCAGCCCGTGGCTGGTGGGCTTTGTCCTGTTCATTGCCGGGCCGATGGTGATCTCGCTGCTCGTCAGCTTTGCCGACTGGGATCTGCTCAGCCCGCCGGCGTGGGTCGGGCTGGAGAACTACCGGCGTATGCTGGACGACGACCGCTTTTGGCAGGCGCTGCGCGTCACCGCCCTCTATACGTTGTTCTATGTGCCGTCCGATCTGGCCGGAGGGCTGCTGTTGGCGCTGCTGGTGCAGCCTGCCCGGCGGGGGGCGCGCGTCTTCCGCACGATCTTCTACCTGCCGACGGTACTCTCCGGCGTGGCCTTTGTGGTGGTCTGGCTGTGGATGCTCAACCCGACCGCCGGGCTAATCAACACGCTGCTGGCGCAAATGGGCATCGCCGGTCCGCGCTGGCTGCTGGACCCCGACTGGGCGCTGACGGCCCTGCTCCTGATGAGCTTCTGGGGGTGGGGTCGCACCATGGTGATCCTGCTGGCCGGTTTGCAGGCCATCCCCGACGAAATCTACGAGGCCGCGGCCATGGACGGGGCGGGCAGCCTGCGCCGTTTTGTCTACATGACCCTGCCGCTGCTCACGCCGACGCTGTTCTTTGTCCTGATCCTCAGCATCATCAACACCTTTCAGACCTTCACCAGCGCCTTTGTCGCCACCGACGGCGGGCCGTTGGACGCCACGCTCTTCTTTGTGCTCTACCTCTACAAGCAGGCTTTCGAGTTCCGTCATATGGGCTATGCCGCGGCGCTGGCCTGGGTGCTCTTTATCGTCGTGTTGGCGCTCACGCTGGTGATCTTTCGCAGCCAACGCTTCTGGGTCTTCTATGGCGGGGAGCGCGACACATGAACCCGGCGCGCGTGGCCCCGGTGGACCGTCCCCTCACCGCGCAGCACTGGCTGGGGCGGCTGCTCTCCACGGGGCTGCTCTGGCTCATGGGCGCGCTCTTTCTGCTGCCCCTAGTCTGGATGGTCGCGTCGTCGCTCAAGCCCGACTATGAGATCTTCGCCACGCCGCCGGTGTGGTGGCCGCGGGAACCGCGCTGGGCCAACTATGTGGAGGCGCTGACCGCGCAGCCCTTTGCGCGCTATGCCCGCAATACGGTCGTGATCGCGGTGGCGTCGGTCATCGGCCATCTGCTCTCGTGTACCGTTGTGGCCTATGGCTTTGCCCGGCTGCGTGCGCCCGGCCGCGACCAGCTCTTTCTGCTGGTGCTGGCGACGCTCATGCTGCCCTACCCGGTCACGATGGTGCCCCTGTACATCTTGTTCGCCCGCCTCGGCTGGGTGAATACCTTCCTGCCGCTGATTGTACCGGCCTTCTTCGGCAACGCCCTCTATATCTTTCTGCTGCGCCAGTTCTTTCTCCAACTCCCGCCCGAACTCGAGGACGCGGCGCAGATCGACGGCGCTAACTTGCTCCAACTACTCTTCTATGTGATCCTGCCCATGGCGACGCCCGCGCTGGTGACGGTGATGATCTTCTCGTTTCAGGCCGCGTGGAACGACTTCCTGGCCCCGCTGATCTTCCTGCAGGACCAGTCCAAGTACACGCTGATGCTGGGGCTGAGCCTCTTTCGCGGGAGCTACCAGATCGAGTGGGCGCATCTGTTGGCCGCGGCGCTGGTCACCATGCTGCCGGTGGTGGCGCTGTTCTTTGTCGCGCAAAAGGCGTTTATTGAGGGCATCACCGTGACCGGAGCAAGACCCTAGCGGCAATTGGCGGCCGCGACTTTCCCCGCCCACATTGCGTACTGTTCCCGCACAGAAATACGTTGGCGACCGTCGCCACGAGTCGCCCAGAGAGAGGAAGCGAGCAGTGAACCAGAGCGGAGAAGCATCACAACCCGCCGCACATAGCCAGGCGACGCCACACGCGCCCCACGTGCGGCGTCTGACCCGGCGCAGGCTGCTGACCCAAGTCGCGGCGCTGGGCGCGGCGGTTGGCGGGGCGGCGCTGCTGGCGGCCTGTGGCGGTTCGGCCAACGCCGCCGATGTAGAGTCATCCGACGTCGCGGTGGGCCATGCCGCCGTCTGTGACAACGCGGAACTGTCGGAGCAGGACCGCGCTCGCCGCGCGGCCGTACACTATGTGGACGTGTCGACGCAGCGAGGCAAGGCGTGCCGCGAGTGCCGTTTCTTCAAGCCTGCGGACGACGATGGCTGCGGCAAGTGTGAGATCCTGGCGGGGCAGGTGACTGCCGCGGGCTACTGCAACGCGTTTGTCCAGGGCTGACGGGCGCGTAGGAACGACAGACTTAGGGGCAGGCGGGGGCCCCGCCAATATGACAAAAAACCAACCCCCCCCCCGGATTTTAACCCCC
>CAYJQA010000537.1:0-566 GCA_964372065.1 uncultured Litorilinea sp. | reverse complement strand
CCGCCGCTTTTTTCGCCGCGCGGGCAGCCGACCTATAATGGAGAGACATTGGTCCGGCGACGCCGAAAGCGATTGCGCTGGAGGCCCGGCTTTCGTTTCCCGCCATACAAGGCGACGCGCGGGGGAAGCCGGTGCGCGGGCCTTCTTTGCCACCTCTGCGCCGCCGCCAGAAATGACGCATGACGTTGGCTGCCAGTCGCCTGCTGAACCATCCTCTGATCGTCACGACGCGGAGCCTGCGCGGCAACGCCCGTGGCGTCGTCTACACCGAACCCATGTGGGGGCTGGCCTACAACCTCTATGCCCCCTACGCCTCGGTCTATATGCTGACCCTGGGCCTCCAAGACACCGAGATCGGGCTGATCGCCAGCGTCGGCCTGGCCTGCCAGTTCTTCTGGACCCTGGTCAGCGGGGCGATCACCGACAAGTTCGGGCGCAAACGTACCACGCTCGTCACCGACATCATCGCCTGGAGCGTGCCTTGTCTGATCTGGGCCGTCGCCCAAGACTTCAACTACTTCCTGGCGGCCGCGCTGGTCAACAGCCTGTGGCGCGTTACCCATAAC
>CAYJQA010000536.1:0-3979 GCA_964372065.1 uncultured Litorilinea sp. | reverse complement strand
CGGTGTGCAACGGCATTAAGGATACCGCCGCTACACATTTGCGCCCCTATCCCGAAATGCGTCCCTACCAACAAAAAAGAGGGCAGCGCCGCGCGCCGCCCTCTTTAGATAAAAGCAAGATGGTCGGAGTCAGGGGGTGACAGTCTCGGTCGCAGTCACGGATTCGGTCGCGGTGACAGCCTCAGTTGCGGTAACGGTCTCAGTTGCGGTGACGGCTTCTGTCTCGGTAACGGCTTCAGTCGCGGTGACAGCCGCGGTCGTAGTGACGGCTTCTGTCTCGGTCACGACCGCGGTTGCGGTAACGGTTTCCGTCCCGGTGACAGCCGCAGTCGTGGTCAGGGCGGCGGTAGTGGTGACTGCCGCAGTGGCCGTGAGTTCGGCGGTGGTGGTAACGGCGTCGGCGGCGAGGGGGGCGGTCGCGGTGGTGGTGGCGGTTTCCTCCACGGCGGGCGCGGCGGCCTCAACGGTGGCGGTCGCCGCGGCGCGGCGTTCTACCCGGAGTTCTTCCGAGCCGCGCTGATAGAAGGCGATGCCCTGATTGATGATGTAGAGGAGCAGCAGCGCGCCGACCACAGGGCCAACCGTGATCAGCAGCCGTCGCAATCTAGCTTCCATTCCGTTTGTCCTTAAGTGTGATGATTGCAAGCGCTATTGCATATTGTGTGGCCGATCCATTGGCAATTGGAGTATATCACAGCGCCGGGACTCCTCACCAAACTACCGGGCGGGGTATCTGTATTTGTTTATGCGGGGAGGTCAGCCGCCTGCCGGCTTGATGCGTGGCCAGGTGTGCAGCACAAAGGCGGCGATGGCGACGGCTTCCACGGCGCGACCGGCGAGCCGCAGGAGCGCCGCGGCGGGCGTAAAGGGCGCGGCGGCGACGAGCCAGATGCCCAGGTGCATGCCGACCAGGGCCGCCCAGACCAGCCAGACGTGCGGGCGTTCACTCTGAAAGCGCGGGAGAATCCAGAAGGCGACGCCCTGGGCCAGCAGCAGGGTCCAGCCGATGAGCACAAACTCGATATGCGCGGGGAGCAGCCGCCAGAGGTGCGGCGAGATGGGTACGCCCTTGTGCCAGAGCAGGAGCGCGCCGAAGGTGAAACCGAGCGAGAGATAGACCAGCGCGGAACGCAGGAACCAGACAGTGGCGCGTGGCATTAGGCGCGGCTTTCTACGTTCATTTTTCCTTGACCCGCGTCCAGGTGTTGGCGACGAAGGCGATGCCGCCTACCCATTGCAGCAGCGCGGCGCATGCCAACGCCCAGCCCCACCGGCCGCCCCCCGCCAGCGTCAGGGCGGGTTCCGCCACGGCGCGCAGCAGCAGCCCCAGATTCAGACCGACATAGGTGATCCAGGCCAGCGGCGTGGAGCCGCGTGGCTGGGCGCGGGTGAACTTGGGGAACATCCAGTAGGCGACGCCGACGATGAGCTGCATCACCCAGCCCACCATGAACAGGTGAAAGTAGACCGGGGAGAGCGCGGCGACGCCGGCGGGCAACCACGCCAGCCCCGCCGCCGCCAGCAGCAGCCCCGTGACGAGTGCGGCGATCAGATAGGCCAACGATGTCTTGACGGCGAGGCGGCTAAAGAACGGCATGCGCGGAAGCCTGCTGCGGCGCGGCCAGGGGCGGCCGGCGGCGCATTGAGGCGACGGTCCCGGCCAGGAACAGAAGAATGGTGAGCGCGCCGATCAGCCCGCCCCACAGGCGTCCCGGCCACCAGGGCAGCAGGTCGCCCGTGATACGGAGCAGCAAAGAGAGGTGCAGCAGCGCCAGCGGGACATAGAGGCGCGGGTGATAGGGCAGGTCGACGCGCAGAATGGCGGGTACGATGATCAGCGCATGGGCGAAGATCATGCTAAAGACAAAGCCGACCGTCACGGCATGCAGCAGCGCATCGTAGTGCGGACCGGCGGTCGCGCCGCCGTGCAGCAGCGCCAACAGACCGCCCACCCCCAGCCAGCCGTAGCCGGTGAGCAGGGCCACCGCCATGTAGCGCGCCTGACCCCCGGCGCGCAGCCGCCGCCGGGCGATGTCAAAGCGCAGCAGCCACCCCGCCAGCAAGAGCCAGGCCGCGCCCGTCAGACGCACACCCGCGGCGAAGTCTACGGTCGCCCACGCCATGCCCGCGACCATGACGAGCACGCCGGCGAGAAACAGCGTCCGCACGCTGCCGGAAAGGCGCAGCAGGCGGCTGAGTTCCAGCCGTTCCCCGGCGATGGTCAGCACCAGGAAGCCCAACCACCACAGCGCCACATTGGGCACGGGGCGACCGCTCAGCCAGAGCAGGTTACCCACCGCCCACGCCACGGCCCCGGCGGCGATGACGCCCGTAAAGAGCGCGGGCTGGATGCGGATGATGGCGACCGCGGCGGCGACCAGGACCAGACTGCCGAGCGTAATGAGCAGCGGCCCCAACGGGCCGCCCAGCCCGGCAGCGGTGAGCAGCGCGCCCACCGCTGCCAGTGCCGGGGCCAGGAAGGCGGGGCGACTGCCCAATCCCACGGCGCGCTCGATGCTGATGACGACGCCCAAGAAGCCGCCGACCATCAACGGGCCGTGGCTCATGGGCAGCGGGGCGAGCAGCGGGGGCCAAGCCCAGCCCAACCGGATCAGCCCGGCCCACAGCGCGGCCAGGAGCAGCGTCAATACGACGACTGGCCCCAGCACGCGACTAGCGCGCATCGTCTACCTGGATCAACAGCAGCGTGGTTGCGGTCTTGGCGACGATGCTGTGGGGCAGGCTGGGCGGCATGGTGACGAACGTGCCCGCTTGGGCTGTGTGAGCGTCGCCGCCCAGCGTCACGTCGGCTTCACCGGCCAGCACATGCAGGATGGCGAAGCGGGATGACGTATGCTCGGTTAGCTCTTGGCCCGGGGCAAAGCCGAATATGGTCAGCTTGACCGGCCCTTCACACGGCAGCCCGCGACTGACGATGCTGTCGGAAGGGATCTCGGGCAGGCGTTCCGCCAGGTCGGCGATATAGGTGTAGCTTGTGCTCATGCGGTTGCTCCTGCGGGTTGTTTGCCGATCCGTACGCGCCAGACGTCCGGCCCGCGTTCCAGGTACTCCCAGGTGAACTGGCCGCCCAACTCGGCGCTGAACTGGTAGTAGAGCGGCTTGGGGTCGTGGTCGTTGACCAGAGTGAACGCAACGCCGGGCGCAAGCTCGTCGAATGCTCCAAAGATCAGTGGATGGCGGTCGCGTGGGGCGATGGTGCGGACGTCGATGGTGGGTTCGTGCGACATGGAAAGTGTATGCCTTTCGGTAGTGGATAGCAAGATCAAGTCAACGGTCAGTTCGGCAGGTGGAGCTTGCGCCGCAAGGCGCGCAGCAGGATATGGCCCACGTGCCGCGGCGTCACCTGCTTGTGCAGCGTGACGCGCAAGACCCACGGCGCGCCCGCGGCGCTGCGCAGCGCATGGCTGGTCCCGGCGGGGACGAAGACACAGCGACCGGGGTCGCCGGTAAAGCTGCGCCCGCCGACCTCAAACACGCCTGTCCCTTCGACCACGTCGAACAACTCGTCTGCGTCGGCGTGGACATGGGCGGCGATGCTGCTGCCGGGCGGCACGACCACGAGGGCGGCCTGTAGCTCATCGTGGGCGAACAGCGGGACGGTCCGCGTCTCCTGGGCGTGCAGATTCTTGTAACTGTGGATGTTGAGCTGGCCGGCGATGGTCACGATTCCGTCTCCTGGTGGATGGCGCGCGTGAACGCAACCGGTCGGGCCAACGGTGGCAGGGTTGGCAAGGGGCGTCACGCTTGGTCAACGCTTCGGGTAGGCGGCGGCTGCTTGCCGATGCCTGCCGCAGTGGCCGGTCGGGCAAGCAACCGCGGCGCCTATCCTGTATCCGCGGCGCACATCCGTGCCATGTGCGCTTGGGGATCAGGATAGCGGGCGGCGGGGCGGCCTGCTGTGACTTTGGTCTCACGCGCCAAAACAAACGCGCGCAGCCGGGATTCATTGGTCGCGAGG
>CAYJQA010000535.1:0-3980 GCA_964372065.1 uncultured Litorilinea sp. | reverse complement strand
CGTTCCTAAGAAACTTGGCTCCGAGGGCGGCCCAAGTTTCCGGCGTGACGGACTGTTGCCCGGCAACACAGGGCCCCTTCAGAATGACAACCGCGCGCTCCGGCACGCAACGCGACGCCCCCGGCTGTTCCTCGCTCCAATTGAGGAAATGCCGCCCGATCCGCTATACTAAAGATATCTTAGCTGCCCCAACCCTGCCTGATTCGTGTACATGATTTGCTGCGTGTGACGGACCACTGTCGCGCCGCCGCCTTTGGCTTACACACTTGCCGATGGTTTTCCCCGCCGAGCCGGTGATGTCTGTGTGCTTTCACTTTCACCCACGCATACCAACACCGTGCCCGTTGGGATTGTGGGTTCCAAACAACGTTTGTCTCGTTGAAAGGAGGCAATCTGTTTGACCACTCACACCCGTTCACCGTCCAGCGGTCCGGCGCGCCTGGCGTTGGGCGTCTTAGTCGTGCTCTTTGGCGCGGCGTTGGGGTTGGGGCTGTTCACCTTTGGCTATGCCGAAGGGCTGTCCTACTTCTCCAGCGACCCCGCGGCGTGCGTCAACTGTCACGCCATGCGGGGGCAATTCGACGGCTGGAACCATTCTAGCCACAAGGCGGTGGCTGCCTGCAACGACTGTCACACGCCCCATCGTTTTCCGGACAAGTGGATCGTCAAAGGGATCAACGGCTTTAATCACAGCCTGGCCTTCACCACCGGCAACTACCCCGACCCGATCCATATCCGCGCCTTCAACGCGGCCATTGCCCATGAAAACTGTGTCGCCTGTCACACCGATGTGATCAGCCAGATCAACCATGCCGCTGTGGTGGAGACGCCCGTGCTCTTGACGCTCATCGATCCGCCCACCGCGGAACTGTCCTGCGTCCGTTGTCACGGCAACGTGGGCCATGACAGCGCCGCCCGCAATTGACCCGGCGCGGCCGCCTACCGAGTATTAACGCCGGCAACCAGGAGGTAGACAACCCTATGCGTTTCTTGGTATCACGCCAGTTTTGGCTTTATGTCGTTGTCTTTATCGTGGCCGCGGGCATCACCGCAGGCATCGCCGCCTTGCTCACCAACATCCAAGCGCGCAAGGCCGAGGCCGTCCAATACCCGCTCAAGGTCGTGGAAATTGCCGCCGGCGAACTGGACCCCGCCGTCTGGGGCCAGAACTTCCCGCTGCAGTACGACGCCTTCCGCAAGACGGAACAGGACTACGGCTCCACCACTTATGGCGGGTCCACCGTCTACAGCAAGCTGGAACGCTACCCGGCCATGGTGCGCTTGTGGGCGGGCTATGCCTTCTCCATTGACCACAACGAGGAGCGCGGCCACTTCTATGCGCTCACCGATCAGAAGCAGACCAAGCGCGTCACCGAGCGCGACCAGCCCGGCGCGTGCGCCAACTGTCACGCCGCCGAAGCGCCGCAACTGATCCAGGAAATGGGATGGGAAGGCTTTAACCACACGCCCTACAAGGAACTGCAAGACCAACTCCATACGGGCAGCTCCTGCGCCGACTGTCACGACCCCGACACCATGGCTCTGCGCATCAGCCGTCCGGCGCTGCTCAATGCCCTGGAAGCCCGCGGCATCGACATCACTCAGGCCACGCGCCAGGAGATGCGGACCTACGTCTGCGCCCAGTGCCATGTAGAGTACTACTTCCAGGGCGAGGACAAGCTCTTGACCTTCCCCTGGACCAAAGGCACGAGCATCGACGAGATCGAGGCCTATTATACCGAGGCCGGTTTTAAGGACTGGGAGCACGCCGAGACCGGCGCACCTATGCTCAAGATGCAGCACTCGGAATACGAGCTGTTTACCACCAGTCTGCACTATCGCTCCGGCGTGGCCTGCGCCGACTGCCACATGCCCTACATGCGCGAGGGCAGCGTCAAGATCTCCGACCACTGGCTGCGCAGCCCGCTGGTCAACGTCAGCGCGTCTTGCCAGACGTGCCACAAGTTCACCGAAGGCGAGTTGATCGAGCGCGTCCAGGTCATCCAAGACAAGACCGCCGAGTTGCTGCGCCAGAGTGAAGAGGCGATCTTAGCCGCCATCGACACCATCGTCGCGGCCAAGGCAGCGGGGGCCACGCCCGAACAATTGGCCGACGCGCTGCAACTCCACCGCGCTGCCCAGATGCGTTGGGACTTCATCTCGTCTGAGAACAGCACCGGCTTCCACAGCCCGCAGGAGGCGGCGCGCGTCCTGGCCGATTCTATCGACATGGCCCGCCAGGCCGAACTGGCCGCCTACAAAGTACTCGCCGAAACCCAAACCGCCGGTCTGCAACTGACCGCCGCACGGTAGGGGGCCGTCGCGTGACTGCTTGAGGTGACAAGTTTGCAACGTGTGACTGTCACCCGTCTATGTAAGGCGCTGCGCACGGGCCGCTGCTTTGACAGGCAGCGGCCCGTTGTATGTCTGCGCGCCGCGCACTTCGACAGCGCCCCGGCCATTGTCCTCGTCCCGCCGGTCGCTTTGACAGATAGGCCGCTTGTCCGGCCTGAAATCAGTCATTTGACGGAGCCGTCGGCGGAATCGCCATGCTATTCTCAACGCGGCAGGTTCCTGCTCCCTCAATGCGAACCTGTCGCGGTCCGTCCAGCCCACATGCCAATAGCCAACCTGCGCGGAGCAGCGCCGCCCATGACTACCGACGTCACGCCCGCCACCACTTTGCCGACCGACTTTGCGCCCGCCGAGCGCGCCGCGCCCGCCGACTTGCGCCGGGCGATCGACTACTTCGCCAACGGCGCGGTTTCCCACCGGATGTTGGATGTGATGCCCAATATTTTCCTGATCCTCAACGAGCAGCGGCAGATTGTCTATGGTAATCGCGC
The DNA here is from genome assembly GCA_964372065.1 of uncultured Litorilinea sp. Classification (GTDB taxonomy): domain Bacteria; phylum Chloroflexota; class Anaerolineae; order Caldilineales; family Caldilineaceae; genus QEUY01. The sequence continues at coordinate 1,134 of CAYJQA010000535.1, read as the reverse complement.
CATGCTCGACGCCTTTGGCGGGGCCACGGTGGAATCCGTCTATGGTCAACGCCACGGCGAAGCCATGCAGTGTGACCACGCCCGCGCGACGCCCGGCGGCTGTGGCACGACCGAGGCGTGCAGCACCTGTGGGGCACTGTTGGCAATCCTCGCCAGCCAAAAGCAAGGCAAGGAAGAGACGCGCGAGTGTCGCATGGCCCGCGCCGACGGCGACGCGTTGGACCTGCGTGTGCGCGCCACCCCGCTGGCGACCGAGGACGGGCAGTTTGTCATGTTTGCTGCCCAGGACATCAGCCACGAAAAGCGCCGCCGCGCGCTGGAGCGCATCTTCTTTCACGACACCCTGAACACGGCGGGCGGGATGCTGGGGTTGACCGACATCCTGCGCGATGCGCCGGCCGAGGAATTGGACGAACTGGTGGGCGATCTACAAGGGCTGGCCGGCCAACTGGTGGTGGACATCAAAGCCCAGCAGACGCTGGCCGCGGCCGAGCACGGCGAACTGACGCCCGTCTTTGGCCCGCTCAACAGCCTGGCCGTGCTGCACGACGTAGTCGCCGGCTACTACGCCCACGAAGCCGCCGCCGGGCGCTCGCTCCAGGTCGCGGCCGGGTGCGACGCGCTGAGCGTGAAGACGGACGTCGCCTTGCTGCGTCGCGTCTTGGGCAACATGGTCAAGAACGCGCTGGAAGCCAGCGCCGTGGGCCAAGCGGTGACGGTCAGTTGCCGGCGTGCCGGCGACGGCGTCGCCTTTGCCGTCCACAACGCCACCGCCATGCCGCGCCTCGTACAACTCCAGATCTTCCAGCGGTCGTTTTCGACCAAAGGCGTCGGCCGCGGGCTGGGGACCTACAGCATGAAGCTGCTCACCGAACGCTATCTGGGCGGGCGGGTCAGCTTTGAGTCCGCCCCGGCGACGGGCACGACCTTCACCGCGTGGATCCCCGTGCAGCCCCCTACCCTCAAGACGAGTTCACCTACCTAGTCACCGCCGCGGCGGTTGCGTGAACATCAAGCAATCGTAGGTGCGCTTTCCATAGCGCACGTCTGGGGTAACCCCTACCCCGGCGCGCCCCCGGGGGGGGGGCCACCGGGGGGGGAACCCCGGGGTCAAATTAAATGTTTTTTAGGTAA
>CAYJQA010000534.1:957-3998 GCA_964372065.1 uncultured Litorilinea sp. | reverse complement strand
GCATGATGATGGTGGCGGGCTTTGCCAGCTTGGGGCTGCCGGGGTTGGCGGGCTTTTGGGCCGAGTTCTTCACCTTCCGCGGGGCGTTTGCGCTGGTTCCTTACTGGGCGGCCTTTGGCGCTATCGGGCTTGTCATGACGGCCGTCTACATCCTGTGGCGGATTCTGCAGAACCTGTTCTTCGGCGAGTACGACCCGAACAAACTGCACCACTGGACCACGGTGGAAGGCAAGGAAGCGGACGGGCCGACTGACATGGCGCTGTTTGAGAAGTTGACGCTGTGGCCGTTGATTGCGGGCATGTTCATCATCGGTATTTATCCGACTTGGCTGCTCAACTATCTGAACGGGGCGTCGGTGGAGTTGCTGCAGTTCATCCGGGCGTTGCTCTAAGAGGGGGCGCAGCTTGAACGAGATCACATTCGGCCAACTCGGCGGAATCCTGCCGGAGATCATTCTGCTGATCGGCGGCCTGTTGATCCTGCTGCTGGACATGGCGCAGGCCGATGAGCAGGATTCGGGCCGCGGTCTGATGGCCGTGACGGTGCTCTTTCTGATCGTCGCCCTGGTGGGGGTCGTTCTCCAACTGGAGATGGAGCCTTACACGGCGTTGGCGTTGGCGGACATTGACCCCTTCGCCACATTCCTCAAGATCGTGGTCTACACGGGCATGATCTTGGTAGCGGTGGGCGGCGGGGCGTACATGAACAAGTACGCCAAGAGCCGCGGCGAGTTTTGGACGCTCTTTATCTTCGTGACGCTGGCAATGAGCGTGGCGGTCAGCGCCAACAACTTGCTGCTGATCTTTCTCGCCATCGAGTTCCTTTCGATTACGAGTTATATCTTGGCCGGGTATCTGCGCGAGAATCCGCGCAGCGCCGAGGCGGGCGTCAAGTATTTTCTTTACGGCTCGGTGGCGTCGTCGCTGATGCTGTATGGTATGAGCTTGATCTATGGCGCGGCAGGGTCGTTGGACCTGCGGACCATCGGCGCGGCGCTGACGGCCAACCCGGATATGGGCACGATCATGCTGCCGGCGGCGCTGCTGGCGCTGGTGGGCTTTGGCTTCAAGGCCAGCTTGGCCCCCTTCTACCAGTGGGCGCCGGATGTGTATGACGGCGCGCCGACGCCTGTCACCGCGTATCTGACAACTGCCTCCAAGGCTGTCGGGTTTGCGGTCATGGCGCGCACGCTGGTGGTGGCGCTGGGCGCGTACCGGGTGGACTGGGTCCCGGTGCTGGCGGGTCTGAGCATCCTGACCATGACAGTGGGCAACCTGGTTGCGCTGCGCCAGACCAGCGTCAAGCGGATGTTGGCCTATAGCTCGGTGGCGCAGGCCGGTTATATCCTGATCGGGTTAACGGCGGTGGTGGCGGACAGCGCGGGCGATCTGGCGACCCTGGGGATGAATGGGATTAACGGGCTGCTGCTCTACCTGTTCGCCTATCTGTTCACCAACGTGGGCGCGTTCATGATCATCATGGCGATCGAGGAGCACGCGGGCAACTCGGACGTGTCGTCGTTCGATAACCTGGTGCGGCGGTCGCCGGGGCTGGCTTGGTCCATGTTTATCTTCTTGCTCAGCCTGACAGGGATTCCCCTGACGGGCGGTTTCATCGGCAAGTTCTATGTCTTTGGCGCGGCGGTCCAGCACCAGTATTTCTGGCTGGTGGGCGTGGCGGTCATCAACGCGGGTATCGCGGCGTACTACTATCTGAACGTGGTGCGCGCCATGTTCTTCAGCAGTCCCGACGAAGCGACCGTGCGGGTAGCGTCGCCCGTCGGGGTACAGATCACGGTACTGGTGTGCGTGCTGGCTACGGTTTGGCTGGGCCTCTATCCACCGAATATCATTGAATGGGCGAATACGGCCTCACGCCAGCTCTTGGGCTTCATGCTGTAACCAGCCGGTTAGCCGTAATGGAGATTGCGTCAAGGGATGGAACGACCGTCATCCCTTGACGTTTCTTTTCAGACTGGCACGTTCAATCGCCGCCCGCGCGGCCCGGTCCAGCAGATGGAAGTTCGCCCCGGCTCACAAATTGCCTGTGAGAATAAGAGTTTTGTGGTCGCCCAAAGCGCCCGTTGTGTGTTCTCTGTGAGTGTCACCAGGCGCATGCGCCGTCAAGCCGCCGTTGTCCTTCGTCATAGTCTCCCCTGGTGGACCGTCCTGGCATTAGCGGTCCTCTGGCTCGGCCCTGGGTTGGTGCAGGCCCAGGCGACGACGATCCCCACCCGCAACACCCCGATTAGCCTGGCCGTGCTGCCGGGGCAACCGGATAAGGTGCTGGCCGGGACGCTCAACGCGCCCGATGCGGTGAACCTGTATCGCAGCGTCAACGGCGCGGTGGCGTGGGCGGGCGCGGGTCAGGGTATGCAGGCCAACATCAGCATCGCGGGCATCGCCGCCGACCCCAAGAACCCCAACTTTGTGTTGGCGGGCGACGGCGGCTACGGCTTTATGTACCGCAGCACGGACGCCGGCGCAACCTGGCAGGAACTGACTAACTTCAAGGCCATGCTGGCGGAGAACGCCGCGGTCGGCGAGTTGTACGCCGTGGTGGAGAACGGGACCACCGTCTTTTACGCCTCAACGCGCTACGAAGGCGTGTTTCGTTCGCCCAACGGCGGCGACATCTGGCAGAAGCTCGATGCGGGGCTGGACGGCGAAGCGCGGCGCGTGCGTGAAGTCGTGCTCTTTGGCGGCGTGGTCTACGCCGGGACGCACGCCGGGTTGTACCGGCTGCTGCCGGAAAGCTCGACGTGGGAGTTTGTGCCGGGGCTGCCCAATACGCTGATCGTCTTTAGCCTGTGGACGCTGGGCGACACCATTTATGCAGGGACCGGGCAAGGGCTATATCGCAGCCAAGACGGACTAACGTGGACGGCGGTCCCCAACTTTCCGCCGACCATCGTCTATGACCTGATCGACACCGGGCAGCGGTTGGTGGCGGCGACGGAAAACGGGCTGTGGGTGGGGATCGGCGATGTATGGCAGCAGCCGTCCCTCAACGGTGCGCCCTACGCGGGTGTGGTCTATGC
>CAYJQA010000534.1:0-947 GCA_964372065.1 uncultured Litorilinea sp. | reverse complement strand
GGCTAATACGGAGAAGGCCCCGCGCACCATCTATGCGGCCACGGCCAACGACTGGGTGCTGCGCAGCGACGACGAGGGGCTGACCTTCTTCCCCGCGACGGCCATGCCGGTGCTGGATGTGGCCGCGGCGCTGGCGACGCCCACGCCGACCTTTACGCCCACGGCGACGCCGACCGAGACGCCCACGCCCACGGCTACACCCACCGATACGCCGACCGCGACCTTTACGCCCACGGCGACCGACACCCCTGTGCCAACGGACACGCCGACGCCCACCGAGACGCCGACGACCACCGTCACGGCCACCGAGACGCCGATCCCGACAGTGACGGCCACTGCGACCGAGACGCCGCTGCCCCTCCCCGGGACGCCGGAGCCGCCGGATATTGTGGAGGGCGGCACATTGAGCATTCCGGTGGCGCTACCCACCGCGGGCGAAGGCGCGTCCGCCGCGCCGCCGATCGCGGTCGCTGTCCCCACGCAGGGCACAGACGCGGCCCCGGCGGAACCGGCGGCGGTAGTGACGCTCGAACTGCCCACCCAGGCCCCGCCCACGGACACGCCCTCTGCGCCGACCGCGACGCCGCAGGTCGTGGCGGCCGCGGCAACCGCGCCGCCCGCGGCCCCGCCCACGGAGCCGCCTGTCCCGCCGCCTACGGCCATCCCCACGGCGACGTCCACGCCGACCGATACGCCGCCGCCGACCTTGACGCCGCTGCCCACACCGACGCGCGAGCCGCTGGATGTGGCCGCGGTCGTCGCGACCAGCCTGCCGCCGGTCTTTGTGGGGGCGGGCGTGCTGTTGGCGCTGGTGATCGTCGCGGCCGGGCTGTCGGTGATCCGCGGCCCGCGTGACATTTAGCCCGGCGCATCCCGCGCGGGGAGGTGAATCGCTATGCTCGACGTTGCGGGCTTGATCGCCATCTTGGCGCAGGCCACCCTGGAGC
>CAYJQA010000533.1:0-4001 GCA_964372065.1 uncultured Litorilinea sp. | reverse complement strand
CATCGGGGGTGGGCGGGGCAGGCGGCGGCGTCCACCCCACGTTGTTGGCCTGGAGATCGGCCAGGTCGAAGCGCGTGACGCCGGTCGCCATAAAGAGCGCGCCGCAACTCAGGCTGCTGAGCAGCAGAAAGCCGGCCAGAAAACCGGGCCAGAAGAAGGAGGCCGGACGGCGCAGGGATGGAGTTGGAGCGCTGGGTGCTGTTTGTTCAGTCATAGGGTGTTGGCGCGGCCCGCCGCGGGCTTGAACAAAAAACGCCGGCCGGGTTGATCGCGTTCCGGCCGGCGCGTTTGTCGCGCAATAAAGACGCCGTTTGCTCGGCGAGCGGCAAACTAACCTAGTCGGCCAGGCCGTCTAGCACACGCAACACACCGACCGAGCGGCCCTTGCTGTCCATGCTGGTGTGCTGCAACAGGACGTGGCAGGTGCGACCGTCGTCCAGCTTGAGCACCATCGTGACGTCGCGGTGCAGTTCGACCATGGTCTTGCCGGCGTTGAGCGAGGTCGTCGAATAGCTGATGCGGATGGGCGCGGCCTTGTGATTGTCGTTGAACTTGACAATGTTGACTTCGTCAAAGACGGCGACCGGCTCGGTCTTGTTGGGCATGTAGAGCATGGCTTTCATGCGGCGGGATGCTCCTGATCTCGGTCAAACTGGGCAGCCGGCGGACCGGCGCAAAGGGTGCTAGGCCGCGCTTATTGTAACAAAGCATGGCGCGGCGACCAAACCCGGTGTCCGGGCTACGCTAGTTGCTCTTGAGCGTGAGCAAATAGGCGATCAGGTCGGCCTGGTTTTGCTCGCTGAGCGTGTTTTGGTAGATCTGGAGCATGATGTTGGGCAGGAAGCCTTCCACCACATAGGCGTTGGGATGGATGATGCTGTTGTAGAGATAGACCTCGGCGGTCTCATCGGCCACGCGCGTAGCGGCGACGTTGCCGACGTTGCGCCAGGTGGGGCCGGGCATGACCTGGTTGGGGTCCAGCGAATGGCAGCCAATGCAGCCGCTGGAGAGGGTCAACTGCTGGCCGCGCAGGGGGTCGGCCTGGGCCAACGCGGCGGCGACGCCGGCGGGCAGTTCAAGCACGGCGGCTCCGGTGTCCACGACCACAGCCGCGGTGACTGCGCCGGTGGCGGTGACCTCACTCGTGGTGGTGACTGCGCCGGCGGCGGTGATCGCCGTCGTCGTGGTGACCGCCGGGCTGGGCGCGATCACCCCAGTGGTCGCGTCGGTGGCCGTTACGGTCGCGTCCGCGGAAACTTCCGGCGGGGGCGCGACGGTGGGCACGGTTGTGGGCGTGGGCTCCAGGGTCGGCGCGGCGGTTGGCGCAGGGGCCGGCGCGACGGCGGTAGGTGCAGGCGCGGTGGTCGGTGCGGGGACTGGCGTCGCCGTGGGTTCGGGCGCAGGCGGGGCCACCGTCACCGCAAAGGTGTTGGGGTCCAGCAGCGGGACGCGCGTGGGCAGGATGGTTTCTTCCACGGGGCGTTGGCCGCAACCGGCCAGAACCAGCAGCATGCCGGCGCACGCTGCCGCATAGGCGAGTCGTTTCATGCATCTACTCCTCATCTGTCGCCAAATCGATCCGGATAGCCACCGGCGACCGCAGAAGGGCGGTACGGTGCGTGCGAAACTTCACAAGCTAACCCTCTGATTGTGCCCTGGTCCTTGGGGGTGTGTCAACTTCACGGCCGGGCGATCGCCGGACGACTGCCGGGCGGCGGCGCGGGCCGGCAGCCGATGACCGGCACTTTGGAACCTTCCCCCCTTGATGTGATACGGAGCTTTCCTATAATGTGGGGTATCTTTACGCAAGCGATCATCACGCACGGATGGGTGAATCCCGGTCCGGGATGCGATAGCTAGACAAAGGAAGCAAGATGGCGATTGACAGTCAAAAGTTTCGGGCGACGCTGGCGCACTGGGCGAGCGGGGTGACGATCGTGACGTCACTGCACAATGCGCAGCGGGTCGGGATCACGGCCAGTTCATTGACGAGCGTCAGCCTGGAGCCGCCGCGCATTCTGATCTGCGTCGCCAAGCGTCTGTTTACCCACCGCGTGTTGGAGGAAAGCGGTATCTTTGCCGTGAACATCCTCAACGTGGAGCAGTTGGAGTGGGGGATGCGTTTTGCCGGGCTGTTGCCGGAGCACGAAGATCGCTTTCACGGGATTGAGACGACGCTGGCGGTCACCGGCGCGCCGATTCTGCCGGGGGTGCTGGGGTGGCTGGACTGCCGGTTGGTGAATGCGTATGACGGCGGAGATCACACGATCTTCGTGGGGGAAGTGGAGGCGGCGTATGCCGGCGACGAAGGCGAGCCGCTGCTGTACTTCAACCGCCACTGGCGGCAAATGGCGGCGCGGCCGCTGCAACTGGGATGAGGCATCGCCCAGGGTGAGCGGCGCGCTGTAAGCAGGAAGTACGACCGCCGGGGCCGAGTGGCTCCAGCGGTTCTTTTTTGATGAGTGCGGCGCGGCGGCCAGCGGCGCAAAAACTACCAGGAAGCCGGTGGAGCTTCCTGGTAGCGGGTTAGCGTTTGGGCATGATGATCCAGAGGACGATGTAAGGGATGAGGCCCGGCACACCGCCCGGGATCAGCAAGAACAGAAAGAGCAGCCGAAACCAGATGGCGGGGATGCCGAAGAACGCACCCAAGCCGCCACAAACCCCGGCAATGATGCCGTTTTCACGGCGCAGTTTGTTGTCACTCATGGTTGACCTGATGTCCTTCTCTGGCGGACCACGGGGTCCGCGACGGTTTTATCTGGTCAACACTACGCAAGATGGAGCGCAAGGTTGCGTCAGCCGGCCTTGGGCCAAGCGGGCATGTAGGCCGCCAGGATGGCGTCGATGGTGGCGTCCATCTTCTCGTCGACGACTTTGTGCGCCGGGTCGGCATCGTACCAGGCCATGACTTCACGCGCGCCGTGCGCAAAGGGGATGGCCGCGGCGAAGTCGGGGACGAGGCGCTTGAGCTTGCTGTTGTCGAAGATGACGCTGTGCGCCTTGTCGCCGATTAACCCTGCGCCCCAGACGGGGTCAAAGGCGTTGATCAGGTCGGACGGCACATGGACCAACTGCGGATTCTGGACGCCCGCGGCGTCGGCGCAGATTTCGTAGATCTGATTCCAGGTGAGCAGCTCATCCGAGGTGATGTGGACGGCTTCGCCGATGGCGTGGTTGTTGCCCAAGAGCGGCACAAAGCCCTTGGCGAAGTCGCGGTGATGGGTGAGCGTCCACAACGAGGTGCCGTCACCGTGGACGATGACGGGCTTGCCCTGGCGCATACGATGGACGACGGTATAGCCGCCGTTGAAGGGGAGCATGGTGCGGTCGTAGGTATGGGACGGGCGCACGATGGTGAAGGGGAAGCCGTCGGCGCGATAGGCGGCGACGAGCAGTTCTTCACAGGCGATCTTGTTGCGCGAGTATTCCCAGTAAGGATTGGCAAGCAGCGTAGATTCGCGGATGGGCAGCCCGCTCAGCGGTTTCTGATAGGCCGAGGCCGAGCTAATAAAGACATACTGCTTGGTGCGCCCGCGGAACAGGGCCAGGTCGGCTTCGACTTGGGCCGGGGTGAAGGCGATCCAGTCGACGACGGCGTCGAAGGTGAGGTCGCCCAGCGCGGCCGTGGCGGACTGCGGGTCGCGAATGTCGCCGTGCAGGATGCGCACGTTGTCTGGAATGGGGCGGCTGGTCTGGCCGCGGTTGAGCAGGTAGAGGTCAAGGCCGCGGTCGACGGCGAGTTGGGTGCAGGCGGAACTGATCTTGCCTGTGCCACCGATAAAGAGGACGCGCATGGCGATTGCTCCTTGCTGGGAACGGGTTGGGTCCGGGGCGGCGTGGGGCGCTGCCAGTGACGCCGCCGTCTTGGGCGCAGTGTACCCTATCGGCGGAAGGCCGGACAAATCGTTTTGGGCCGGCGCGCCGGCGGAGATGGGCAGGCGGATGGCTTGGCTGATAGTTTGCAGGGGAAGCGGTATAGGTCCTATGATGGGTGGCGT
>CAYJQA010000532.1:0-4023 GCA_964372065.1 uncultured Litorilinea sp. | reverse complement strand
GGCTTTTTCTACGGCCAAATCTTCCTGTTTATGGCGAGCATGTTAGGGCTGGTGTGGGCCGATAACTTGCTCCTCCTCTTTGTGTTCTGGGAAGGCACGAGCATTACGTCGTATTTACTCATCGCCCTCAAGGACACCGACAAAGCCGCCCAAGACGGCGGGCGTCGCGCCTTCCTCGTCACCGCCATCGGCGGGCTGGCGATGCTGTTCGGCATGGTCATGCTGGGCACGTATGCCGGGACGTTTACCATTAGCGAAATCCTGACGACGCCGCACCTGGTGGATGCGCCTTTGGTCCCGGTGGCGATGGTGCTGATCTTCCTGGGCGCGTTCGCCAAATCGGCGCAGTTCCCCTTCCACTTCTGGTTGCCCGGCGCAATGGCCGCGCCGACGCCTGCCAGCGCGTATCTCCACTCGGCCACCATGGTCAAGGCGGGCATTTATTTGTTGGCGCGCCTTCACCCCGCCCTGCATGACCATCCGTTATGGTTCTGGACGTTGCTGATTGTCGGCGGCGTCACAATGCTGCTCGGCGCAGTCAGCGCCCTGGGCTACTATGACATGAAGGCGCTGCTGGCCTATGCCACGGTCAGCCAACTGGGCATCTTGACCATGCTCCTCGCCTTCGATTCCAAAGAGGCGTATTACGCGGTCGTGATCGGCATCCTGGCGCATGCGCTCTACAAAGGGCCGCTGTTCCTCCTCGCCGGTATCATCGACCACGCCACGGGTACACGCGACCTCCGCCGGCTCGCCAATCTCCGCCAGTCCATGCCGCTGGTTACGGCCGTTGCGCTGCTGGCCGGCCTATCCATGGCAGGGATACCGCCGTTGTTCGGCTTTCTTGCCAAGGAGACCTTGCTCGGCGTCTTCGAGCACCACGCATTGACAGTCGCGCCTGCTTTGGGCTGGGCCGGGTTGACCGCCGCGGTCGTTGCCGGCGCGCTCTTTGTGGGCTATACCTTGACGCTGCTTTGGGAACCCTTTGGGCGGCGGCTGCCCACAGGGGATCCAGTCCAGGTCCACCATCCGCCGCGTTTCTCGTTTGTCCTGCCGCCCCTGGCGCTTACCCTGATCGGGACCGCCGTCCCCTTTGCGCTGACGCCGCTGGGGCGTTTCCTTTTTGACCCCGCAGCCGCCGCGATAGCGGGCGCGCCCGTCGCCATGGACCTGGCGCTGTGGCACGGCTTCAATCCGGTCCTCGCGGTCAGCCTGACCGCCATCGCCGCGGGCATCGGCGTCTTCTGGGCGCGGGACTGGATCAGGGCGGCCCTCCAGGCTTGGCCCGCGGGATTGACCGGCGTGCAACTATACGACAAGCTAATCTACGCGACCTACGACATGGCGCGTTGGTCAACCCGCGTTGTCCAGGGCGGCACCTTGGCCCAGCAAGCGAGCATCACACTCATGACCGCCGTCGTGGTCGCCGCCTTGGCGCTCGCCACGGCGAATTGGCCGGCCGATTTTCCCATCGACCTAAGCAATACGCCCGGTCTTGCCGAGATTATCCTCGCGCTGCTCGCCGTCGTGGCCGCCCTGGTCACCGTACGCGCCGAATCACGTCTTAGCGCCATCATCAGCCTAGGCGTCGTGGGCGTAGTCGTCATGCTGTTCTTCGTGTTCCACAGCGCGCCGGACCTTGCGCTGACCCAATTGTTGGTCGATATTCTCACAGTGGTCTTGTTGGTGCTTGTCTTCTATCGCGTGCCGCCGCGACCGCTTCCGGCCCTGGGCCGCGCCATCCAAGCGCGCAATCTTGGGGTGTCGGTTGCCGTGGGGCTGTTGGGCTTCGTCCTGGTCATGGCTACCACTAGCGAACCCTTTTTCACGCCGATTGCCGATTACTTCTCGCTCAACTCCATTGCCCTGGGCCACGGCGCGAATGTGGTCAACGTGATCTTGGTCGACTTCCGTGGCTTTGACACCCTCGGCGAAATCACCGTGTTGAGCATCGCCGCGGTCGGCGGCTACGCCATCTTTCGCGCGGCGCTGCTGCGACCACAGCCTCCCACGCATGTGACCAAGCCGCCGTCTGAACGGCAGGAATAGCTATGCCTGAGCTATATTTGCGACTGCTCGACCGCATTCTTGCGCCAATCCTGTATTTGCTGGCGGCGTTCCTCTTTCTGCGCGGCCACAACGAACCGGGCGGGGGCTTCATTGCCGGTCTTGCCGCCGCCGCGGCCATTCAGTTGCAAATCCTGAGTCGCGGCGACGTCTATGTACGTAACCGTATTGGACGCTATCTGCACCCCCTCACCGGCATCGGCCTGGTTCTTGCCGCGTCGGCGGCGCTGCTCGGCCTACGCGACGGCGGCTTCTTCAAGAACGTGTGGACGTCCATCACTATCGGGGAGACCACGATCGATCTGGGGACGCCGGTCATGTTCGACCTGGGCGTCTTCCTTGTCGTCGTCTCGGTGGTGGCCTCCTATCTGCTGGCCCTCAGCCGATCCGGCCAAGAGAACGACACATGACCAACCTATTGGTAGCCGGCATGGTCGGCATCCTCTTCGCAGCCAGCACGTACTTGCTGCTCCGTCGCGAACCGATCAAGCTGCTGCTGGGCATGAACCTTCTGAGCTATGCCGTCAACGTCTTGCTTTTTAGCGCAAGCCGCTTTCGTAACGGCGTCCCGCCGGTGATCGCGAACAAAGAAACCTTTGTGGGCGATATTAGCGAGTTCGTCGACCCGCTTCCTCAGGCCCTCATCCTGACCGCCATCGTCATCAGCTTTGGGATTACCGCCTTTTTGGTCGCACTCGTCAACCGGCGCAATCAGTTGGTCGAAGAGCATCAGGCCGCGCATCCCGGCGCGTCGGTCATCGTCAACGATCCGTTCAGCGAGACTGGTCATCACTACAGCGTCCTTGACCGCGATCCCGACGACTACGAATGGTTGAAAGACAGCTTTGCGCCGCCACCCCCACGCAAAGCCAGGCAAGGTTGAGCCGGTATGACACTCAACGCTAACTGGCTGGCCGCACCCATCGTCATTCCCCTCCTCGCCGCCGCCTGTGGGCTGCTCTTTAGTCGCTGGGGCAGTAAGGTCGCCGTGCCCTGGCAATACGGGCTAGGGGTAATCGGCGTCGTCGCCAACCTCACTGTCGGCGTCGCCATCCTGGCTACCACGTTGAGCGGGCAACGCATCGTCCTGCAAATGGGCCTCTATCCCGCACCGTTCGGGATCACGTTTCTCGCCGACAGTTTGGCCGGCTTCATGTTGGCCGCGGCCGGCCTGCTGGCACTGGCGACCTTCCTGTATGCTGCTGGCACGCTTGACGAGCGCGGGCGGCTCAACTTCTATCCCCTCATCTTATTCCAACTGATGGGTGTCAACGGCGCATTTCTGGCCGGCGACATCTTCAACCTCTACGTGTTCTTTGAGGTGCTGTTGGTGGCGAGCTTTGCCCTGCTGACCCTGGGTGGCCAGATCGACCAGATCAACGGCGGCATTCGTTATGTCATCCTGAACCTGCTCGCGTCGACCATCTTTTTATCCACGGCGGGTATCATCTACGGGACGCTGGGCACGCTCAACATGGCGCACATGGCGGTCCGCATGCCCGATGCGCCGCGCTCGATGCAGTATTTGATCGCGGGGCTGCTCTTTATCGCCTACGGCAGCAAGGCGGGCGTCTTCCCCCTCTTCTTTTGGCTACCCGCCAGCTATCACACGCCCCACCCGGCGGTCACGGCCTATTTTGGCGGCCTGCTGACTAAGGTCGGGGTCTATGTCCTGTTCCGCCTTTACCCGCTCGTTTTCCCTGCGATCCTGCATGAATGGAAGAGTATCGTCATGACGATTGCCGGGCTGACCATGGTCACGGGCATCTTCGGCGCGATGGCGGCCAACACCGTGCGCCGCCTCCTGAGCTTCCACGTCATCAGCCAGGTTGGGTATATGATCATGGGACTGGGCTTGGCCGCTAGTCTGGACCCGGCCCTGGCCCGCTGGGGCATGGCCGCGGGCATCCTCTACGTCGTCCACCAAATGTTGGTCAAGACATCTCTCCTGATGGC
>CAYJQA010000531.1:3622-4033 GCA_964372065.1 uncultured Litorilinea sp. | reverse complement strand
TGTGGGGCTTCCCCCAGGCCGAGGGCAGAGACCAACATCCGGGCGACCGCGAACAGGCGCGCCGTTGGCTGCAAGAACTGGATACCTACGGCCTGCGCGCCATCGCCTTTGTCACCGGCGGCGGCAACGAGCACCTGGCCGAAGTCTGTAGCTGGTATCCCGACCGCTTTGTCGGTTTCGCCCACCACAGCCCCTTCCTGCCGGATGCGGTCGAGCGCCTGGAGCACGCCGTCAAGGACCTGGGGCTGCGCGGCTACAAGCTCCTCGCCCCCATGCTGGAAACGCCCATCGAAGACCCCGCCGCCTTCCCCGTCTGGGAAAAATGCGCTGAACTGGGCATTCCGGTGCTGATCCATTTCGGCATCCAGGGCGCGGCCGGCGGCATCGCCTGGCACGAGAACATCAACCCGC
>CAYJQA010000531.1:0-3612 GCA_964372065.1 uncultured Litorilinea sp. | reverse complement strand
CTCAAGCTGCACGACGTGGCGAAATACTTCCCTGAGGTCGACTTTGTGGTGCCGCACTTCGGCTGCGCCTGGGAACGCGAAACGTTACAGCTTTGCTGGTCGTGTCCCAACGTCAGCGTAGACACCAGCGGCAGTCTGCAATGGATCCGGTGGGTCCCCGGTGAGTTGACCGTCAAGTATCTCTTCCGCAAGTTCTATGAAACCATCGGCCCCAGTCGCATCATCTTCGGCTCGGACTCCAGTTGGTTTCCGCGCGGTTTTGCCTTCCGCTATCTCCAAGACCAAATTCGTGATTGCCTGGATCTGAACATGCCCGACGAACACATCCAGATGATCTTTGCCGGTAACGCCGCCCGCCTATTGAAGCTCGCCCCACAAGACTGACCGGGACGCGCGGCGCGCCGAGCACAGACTCGTCTTCTACGCTTTACCATCTGCGTCAAGCCTGACATGAAGAGGAGAGATCACATGCGAAGTAAACGCCCCACCTTCAATGTCGCCGTCCTGCTGGTATTGGTGCTGCTGTTGGCGGCCTGTGTGGCGCCTGCGCCGGCCGGCGAAGCGCCCGCCGCGGCCGCACCGGCGACCGGCGGGGAAGCCATCGCCGCGGACGAAGTCGTCGAGATCGAATACTGGCAGTACAACTTCGAGGCGCGCATCACCGCCATGGACCAGTTGATCGAGATGTTCGAGGCGGAGAACCCCAACATCAAGGTCATCCATAACGCCGACATCCCCTACGACGACTTCCGCAACAAGATCGCGGCCAGCGTCCCGGCCGGCGTCGGCCCGGACGTGGCATCCCTGTTCTACGGCTGGCAAAATGCGTGGATCGACGCCGGTTACCTGACGCCGCTGCCGGAAGACGCGTTTCCGCCCAGCATGGTCGCCGAGCAGTTTAGCCCCATGGTGCAGGCCAGCTTCTTCGAGGGCAAGCTCTACACGCTGCCCACCGCGGTCCGCACCCTGGCCCTCTTCTACAACAAGGACCTGATGACCGAAGCGGGCCTGGACCCGGAAAACCCGCCACGCACCCTCACCGAACTGGAAGAACAGGCCGTCCAGTGCACGCGCAAAGCCGCCGACGGCACCTATGAGATCATGGGCTTCCCGGTCTCCATGACCGGCCAGGCCCATCAGTGGTTCCGCGAAGTGCTGCTGCGCCAATTCGGCCAGCCGCCCTTCAGCGAGGACAACACGCAGGTGCTGTGGAATGCCTCCGAGGAAGGCTACGCCGCCTGGGAAGAACTCCTGAAGTTCCAGACCGAGTTACAAACGGGCGACGCGACTCTCTTTGACGGCGACCCCAACTTCTTCCTGAGCGGACATGCCTGCTTCCACATCGACGGCTCGTTCCGGCTGGGGACCATCGCCTCGCAAGCGCCGGACCTGAACTTCGGCGTGGTCGAACTGCCCGAACATAACGGCGTCAAGAGCACCTTTGGCAGCTACTGGACCCACGGCATCACCCAGAAGGCTGCGGCCGATCCGGCGCGCTTCGCGGCGTCCGTGAAGTTCCTGCAGTTCATCACGTCGGCTGAAGCGGGCGCGCTGTGGGTCGGGATCGTGGGCGAACTGCCCGCACAGTTGGAAGCCGCCAGTAACCCTGAGCTGCTCGCCGATCCCAAACTCGGCGCGTTTGCCGCCGGGCTGCCCTATGCCCACGCTACCTTCTTCGTCGACGAGAGCAAGGACCGCCAATCGCTCATCGACGGCTATAACGCGGTCGTGCTGACCGGCGCGGACCCACGCGCCGAGTTGGACATCGCCGTCGAGACCGTACAGGCGCTGCTGGACGAATTCTGGGCCAGCCACTAACTCAATGACGGCTAGTGGGGGCCGGGCACGGGGTCCCTGCCCGGCCCCCTGCCGTCACCCTGTCTTCCCCGACGGGAGGCCATCGCCAAGAAATTTACGCACACGCAACCGCAAATCCTTTGGGCGTATCTCTTTCTGAGCGTAAGCATGGTGTTTTTTATCGTCATCCGCTGGTATCCCACCCTGCTGGCGTTCAACATCAGCTTTCGCGACTGGAATGTGTTTCAAGGCAGCGGGCCGTGGGTGGGGTTGGACAACTACCAGGATATCTGGGTCAACCTGTTCAAGCCGCGCAGCGCAGTCCGCGCCGCCTTCTTGAACACGGTGCGCTATGTGGTCTATGGCGTCACGATCCAGATGGTGCTGGGGCTGGGCATCGCCATCATGATGAACCAGATACTCCGCTATACCGGTGTCTTCCGCGCCGCCTACTTCATCCCCTACGTCACCTCCTTTGTCGCCGTGGCGTTCGTGTGGAAGTGGCTCTATGCCCCGCAAAGCGGGCTGATCAACCAACTGCTGACAGCGGTGGGCCTGCCTGCCCAGCCGTTTATCAACAACCCCACACAAGCGCTGCCGTCGATCACTGCGGTCGCCATCTGGCGCAGCCTGGGGTTCACGATCATCCTGTTTCTGGCCGGTCTGCAACAGATACCGGACATCTACTATGAAGCCGCCAGAATCGACGGCGCGAATCGTTGGCAGATCTTCTGGCGCATCACGCTGCCCCTGCTCAACCCGGTGATCGTCTATCTGGCCGTACTCCAGACCATCTCGTTCTTGCGCATGTTCGACTTGGTGCAAAACATGAGCGATCAGGGGCAAGGCGGTCCGCTGAAAAGCACCACCACCGTCGTCCTCGAGGTCTATAACGAAGGCTTTTCCAGCTATAACATGGGCTATGCCGCGGCGCTGACGGTGATCCTGTTTTTCGTGATCCTGTTGATCACGGTGATCCAGCTACGGCTGCTCTCTCGCCGCGTCGAGTACTAAACCAACTGCCGCGCCGGCGACCTTGCGGCTGCGCCGGCCGGCGCCGAGGATTGTGGCATGGCTATCTCTTCCGTTGATACCAGCGTTGAACGCACCCTCCAACTGGCCGAACGTGTCGCGGGCGGCTCCGTGGCGGACTCTTTCCGGCCGCGCCGCCGGTTCTCCCTCTCGCTGTTGCTGGTCTACGTTCTGCTCACCCTGGGCGCGGTCGTCATGGTCGTGCCCTTTATTTGGATGATCCTGACCAGTCTCAAACCGGCCACCGAGTTGCTGGAGTTCCGCTTCCTGCCGCAGCAGCCGACGCTGGACAATTACGTCACCGTGCTTACCACCGGCGACTTTGGCCGCTGGTACATGAACAGCCTGATCATTGCCACGATCAGCACGGCCAGCGTGGCTATCTTCGACTCGCTCGTCGGCTACACGCTCAACAAGTTCGAGTTCCCCGGCAAGAACATCATCTTCATGGGCATCCTCGCGACCCTGATGGTCCCCACCGAAATGCTCATCATCCCGTGGTACACCATGAGCGTCCAGTTGGGCTGGCACGTCGGCCCCATGCAGTATTGGGGCATCGTCTTCCCCGGCGTGATCACCGCCGTCGGCGTCTTTCTCATGCGCCAGTTCTTCGACGGCGTGCCCAATGAACTGCTCGACGCCGCGCGCATCGACGGCCTGCACGAACTGGGGATTTGGTGGCGCGTCGCCATGCCGCTGGTACAGCCGGCGGTCGCCGCGCTCTGCATCTTCAACTTTATCGGCAACTGGAATGCCTACCTCTGGCCCCTGATCATCGCCAGC
>CAYJQA010000530.1:2316-4041 GCA_964372065.1 uncultured Litorilinea sp. | reverse complement strand
GCGCTATGTCATGCCGCGCGCCCAGTACCGGCGCGCGGTATCGCTGTTGGACAGCGTCGGCATCGCCGCGCACGCCGGCAAGCGCCCGTCCGAGGTCTCCGGTGGGCAGCGCCAACGCGTCGCCATCGCCCGCGCGCTGGCCAACGACCCTATCTTTGTCGCCGCCGACGAACCCACGGGTAGTTTGGATTCCGCCACCGCCGAAACCGTGCTCGCCATCTTCCTGGAACTGGCCGCGGCGGGCAAGACCATCCTCATGGCAACCCACGACCCTGACCTGGCCCGGCACGCCGCGCGCATCGTCCACCTGGACGACGGCGTCATCGTCCCCGCGGCCTGACGCCCACCGCTCATTTTTCCCTTTACCGGCCACGCGATGTGCGCTGTGTGCGCAGGAGAGAGTCCGCGGTCTTGCCGTCGGCAAAGCGCACGTGGTAATCGGCGTCCAGGCGCTCGGACGTCACCCTGCCCGTGTACGTCATCTCCGGAATGGCGCCACCGGCCAGGTCGTTGAACACGCCCACGATAAAACCGCGCGCGTCGATGTTCACCGTGTAGTCGCCAAAGAGCGGGCTTGTGCCCTGAACCAACGCGCCGTCCTCGTCAAAGACGCCCCCCAGGGTCTGCTCCGGTGGATCCCCCAGCCCCAGATAGTTGCCGCCGAAATCAATCGTCAAGGTAGCCGTCCCCGCGTTGAGGTCGGCGTCAATGGTGATGCTCGCCGGTCCGGTGGCCGCGTTCGCCGGGTTTGTCCATGTGCCGTCGTAGACGCCGAGATAGCCGGTCACGTCAAAGACCGTCTCCGTCATGATGACGGGCAGAAGTAGGCTCATTTGCTCGTCTTCGGGACCTATTACGCTCTCGCGGGCCGCCGATGCGTCCACCGTGGCAACCGCACCGGGCGCAGACCACCCCCAGAGGAGTGTCAAGCACAATCCTAGCCACCGAAACCCGCGTGCAGACTTGCGCAAACGATCGTGCTTCCACGGCATGGCAGACTCCTTGAACTTAGGCAAACGGCATACGACCTGGCGCGACCACTGGGGTTGGCGGTCGGAGCGGCGAGAATCGCAACAGTGTACCGTCAGACCCCAGTTACCGCAAGGCGCAAACGGGCGGGCGACCTGTGCCAGACCGCCCGCCCGTAACTGCTCCTATCTGGAAGTATGCCCATCTACTCGTCCTCTACGGCCACCTTGCACACGATCTTGACTACCGGCGACGGCTGGTCATTTACCGCGATCTGCGGCATGTGTGCGTCTTGCGGGCCGAGGATGATGAACATGCCCGCAGGCATCAGCAGGAAGCTGCCTTCGCCTTGCAAGGGCATGAAGTCCTTGTCTTCGATATAGGTCCCGGCCTGCAACTGCGCCAGGTTGGCGTAGCCCATCAGTTCCTGTCCCTGGGCCACAAATTGGATGTCGAAATACTTGCGGTGCGCTTCCCACATCCCGGCGGATTGGGGCTTGCTGTCATACCGCTGCACCAGCGCAAAGACGCGGTTGCCGTCCAGGTCAATCCGGCCGGAGGGCAGCGACTGCGCATCGGTCTTCTGCAAGAAGGTCAGCGCCTTGGTCAGGCGCTCCCCCAACTTGAACGAACCGCCGTGACTGCGCAGCAGACCGGCGTAATAGTCAGACGCCACGTTGGAAAGCTGGTCAATGATCATCGAACTTTGCTCCCTCGTTGAGGTGGCCGGTCGTGGGCCAACGCTGGGGCGTTGGC
>CAYJQA010000530.1:0-2306 GCA_964372065.1 uncultured Litorilinea sp. | reverse complement strand
GGTTGGAGGAGGCAAGAGCATGTTGAATGGTGATGGCGGCGCGCGCGGCGGAAAAAATCACAGACACCTTCAGCTTAGCGCACCCGGCGCATCCGCACAACCGGGGCGACCCTACGCGCGGATGGGCGTCATCTCCCAGCGGTCATAGGCGGTCAGATACGCCGCGTTGCCCCACGCCTGCGCCGCTACCACGAGGCCATCGAGGGGCAGGTCCACCGCGTGCGTGATCGCGACGCGCGGCGGCTCTCCCTGGGCCGCGGCGAAGACTTCCAGCACCGCGCCATCGAGGTAGATGTGCAGGTCCAGCGGCGCGCCCGGCTCCAGCGCCAGCGGGGCCGCGCCTACCAGACCGTCGCCGGTGACGGTCAGCGTTTGGCGGTCGTAGACAATCTCCAGGTCGGGGCCGCGCCCGGAGGGCTCCCGGCCGGCGGGGCGTAGCGTCAACCCGCAGCGCGGCGCGTCGCCGGGGTCGAGCGTGGCCCACATCTCGGCCACGGGGCGCTCCAGCCGGTCCACGTCTTGGGCGGCGCCGGTCAGCGTGACCGGGCCGGCGGCGTGATGCGCCCCGCGCAGCGTGGCCAACTCGGCGATCGGCGTCTGGCGCGGGCGGTTGTCCGGCCCGATACTGAGCACGCGCGGCACGGCGAGACAGCCGTTCCACCCACGGCCCGCGGCAAAGCCGCGCACCCAGCCCAGCAGGATACAGCGCCCGTCAGGGGCAAAGAGGGTGTTGGTGGCATAGAAGTTGGCGGGCGCAAAGGCATTGTGGCCGGGGTCCAAGATGCCCCGCTGCTGCGGCGCAAAGGTCAGACTCGCCAGGTCGAAGTCGCCGACGATATACTCGACGGGGCGGTAGGGCGACGTGAGTAGCACCCATTTGCCGTCCACGGGGATGAAATTGGGACATTCGCAAAAGCGCGTTTGATGGCGCGGCTCGGTGTGGAGAAGCGTGCGATAGGTCCAGTGCGCCAGCGTGGCGTCGGCGGCCTCATAGAGTGCGACCGCGGCCGTGTCGCCGCAGTTGCCGCCCAGCACCAGGAAGGTGCGCCCGTCGGCAGCGAAGATGTACGGGTCGCGCCAGTCACCCTCAAAGTCCGGCCCACCGTGCGTTTCCAGCCGGAAGATGGGGTTGGCCGGATGCTTGCGCCAGGTGGTCCAGTCGGGGTCGCCGACCGCGGCCCACTGGCCGTTGGGGGGACGCTGACCGGCCGCGCCGTGCGCGACGCTGGTGTAGAAGAGCAGCGGCTCGCCCGCCGCGTTGACCCGCGCACAGCCGGAAAAGACGTGCTCCTCGCCCAACTCGTGCGAAGGCCACAGCGCGATGGGCAGATGCTCCCACCGGACCAGGTCGCGGGAGCGCGCATGGCCCCAGTGCATGTGGCCCCAGTCGTCGCCATAGGGGTTGTGCTGATAGAACAGGTGATAATAGCCGTTGTGATAGATGGTCCCGTTGGGGTCGTTCATCCAGTTGGCCGGGGGGCCAAAGTGAAAGCAGGGCCGGCGCGGGTCGGCTGCGGCCTTGGCGGACGCGGCGGCTACGCTGGTCATGGCTTGGGCAATGGCGGGGTTTGGGGTCATCGTCATGGCAGGCGCTCGTTTCCGGATGGTGGTGGGTGGTGGGCTGGCCTGAGTGTACACCGCGCGCCCGGCGCAATCAAGGCAGGCGACGCGGGGGGCGCGGGGGGCCGTTGAGAGGCGTCGGCGATTGTGCTACACTAATGCCGTAACACACCTATCGCGTCGCAGCGCCGGCGTCATCGCGCCGCGACACCCTCTGTGCGTTTTCAGACCGCAGCGCTCGCTGCATTCAATTCAGCCTCCATTCGCGCGATCCATTTCCGAAAGGAGAGATTTATGCGAGGCTTCTTATTCTTTGCGCAGCCCGCCGCGCCCACAGGGCTCCCGCGTCTGCGCCCCCAGGTCCTCATGATCGTGGTCGTGATGCTCAGCCTGCTCCTCGCCGCATGTCAGCCGGTGACCCCGCAGAGCGCCGCAGCCCCCCAGGTGACGGTGATTCGCGTCGGGACCGGCGATAGCGGCGACGGCCTCAGCCCGCACCAGCAGATCATCCAAGCGTACGAAGACCAAGACCCGACGATCATCGTCCAACTGGAACCGGTGGCGGGCCGCGACTACTATGCGCGCCTGCTCACCCAATTGTCGGCCAAGGCCGCCCCGGACATCATGCAGATCGGCGACGACGCCGTGCCCTCCTTTGTGAACAAGGGCGCGTTTGTGCCGCTGGACGAGTGCATTGCCGCCAATGCCTTTGACACGGGCGCGTACCTGCCCGGCCTGCTGGAGCC
>CAYJQA010000529.1:0-4045 GCA_964372065.1 uncultured Litorilinea sp. | reverse complement strand
ACGAGCCTTCCCTTTCTGGCGCCGGTGGCGATGCAGGCCGGGTGGACAGACCTGGGCAACCTGATCTATACGCTGTATTCGCCGTTCTGCCACCAGTTACCGCAGCGCAGCTGGTTTCTCTTTGGCGAAAAGCTGACCTACACGCTGGACGAGATCGCGCAGGTCTATCCGCATCTCGAAGCGTGGCAGCTACGGCGCTTCACCGGCGCGCCCGGCATGGGCTGGAAAGTGGCGTGGAGCGACCGCATGATCAGCTTCTATTTTCTGACCCCGGTCTTCGGTCTGGTGTACGCCATCGCCCGCGCGCTGGGGTGGCGGATGCGGCCACTGTCGACCAGACTCTTTGTTGTGTTGCTGCTCCCGATAGCGCTGGATGCCGGGACGCATCTTGTCAACGACCTGGTCTATGGCGTCGCAGGCAACGGCTTCCGCGACGCTAACGCTTGGCTGGCCTGGTTGACCGGCGGGGTCTTGCCCGGCTTCTATGCGGGCGATCAGGCCGGCACGTTCAACTGGTGGATGCGTCTGCTCACCGGACTGGCCGCGGCCTGGGGGCTTGCCTTCTGGCTCTTCCCCTGGCTCGATCGTTTGCTGGCTGCCGAAGCCGAGCGCTATATGAGTCGGGTTAAGCCGGATCCCAGACCGATCCTCACGCAGGAATCACTCGACCGATGACCACAGAGCAAAGACCTGTTTCTGCGCGGTTGACGCCGCTTTGGGTGCAGTGGTTGATCCCGGCCGCCGGTCTGCTGTTCTTTGGCCTACTGACCTGGCCGACCTGGCAATGGCTGTGGGGCGAGTGGATGGGCAACGACTATTACAGCCACGGCGTGCTGATTGTCCCGGTCGCCGTCTATCTCGCCTGGCGGCGCCTAGCGCACAGCCCAGTCGCGTGGGGAAGCGCGGGTTTCCCCTATGGTGGGCTGACGCTGCTTCTAGGCGCGTTGGGCGCCTACATCTACTATCACCATGCACTCGCTTTCTATCTGGCCGCGCTGGCGACCATTGGCCTGCTGGTCGGTTTCGTGTGGACGCTGACCGGCCGCGCGACGGTGCAGCGGCTCGCCTATCTAGCGCTGATGGTGCCGCTGCCCTTTGTGGAACGTGTTACTTATCCGCTCGCGATCTTCACCGGCGTTTCTGCAGCCGCGCTGGCGAAGGTACTGGGATTGGAGGTCACGGTAGTCGGCAACGCTATCACGCTGCCCAACACTGACCTGGTCATCGGCGCGCAGTGCAGCGGAATCAACTCCATGATCGCGCTCGTTTCGCTCAACGCGCTGGTAGCGTATGCGGTCAAGGGACCGCTGGGGGGCCGGATCGGGTTGGTGATGTTGGCCGTACCGCTGGCGATGCTGGGCAACATCTTGCGCGTCGCGAACCTACTCTTTGTCGCCCGTTCGTGGGGCGCCGATGCCGCCTTTCGCTTCTATCACGACTATTCGGGGCTCGTGTTCTTTGGCATAGCCCTGTTGCTTTTGGTCCCGCTGGCGCGCCTGCTGCGGTGCCGAACCTTGGGCGACGAGGCGCTGTAATGTCTGTTGAAATGACCGCTACCGACACGGCGATCCCGGCGCGCGAAGGGCCGCCCGCAGCCGTTCCGGCCCCGCGGTTCTGGGAGATTGACTCACTGCGCGGCGTGGCCATCGTCATGATGGTGATCTATCACGTAATGTACGACCTTTACTACTTTCGCATCACCGACGCGATCTTCACCAACCCGTTCTGGTTTCTCTTCCAGCGCACCACCGCGACTCTCTTTGTCGGCCTGGTCGGCGTCTCGCTCAGTCTGCGCAGCGCCCGGCGACCGCTCACCTATGCCGCGCTGCTCAAGCGCGGGCTGACGATCTTCGCGTGGGGGCTGGTCATCTCGGCGGTCACCCGGTTCGCGCTCGGGCCGGATGTCTATATCCGGTTTGGTGTGCTGCATTTCATCGGCGTCGCGATTCTGTCTGCTTATCCTTTCTTGCGGCTAGGCCGCCTCAACCTGGTCCTCGGCGCGGGACTGATCGTGCTGGGTGTCTGGCTTCAGCGGCTGGCGTTTGGCCCTCCCTGGTCCACCTACCTCTTCTGGTTAGGGCTGGAGCCGCCCAACCACACCTATGTGGATTTCTTTCCCTTCCTCCGCTGGTTTGGCGTCGTGCTGATCGGCATCTACCTGGGCAGTTGTCTGTACGGCCAAACCGAGCGTGCTGGGCGCCGGGCGTTCCCTCTGCCTGACGCCGCGCGGGTCTGGTGGGTCCGTGGCCTGACGCAGCTGGGCTGTCACTCACTGCCTATCTATCTGCTGCACCAGCCGATCCTGTTTGCTCTATTCCTGGGTTTCTTCCTGCTTCGGAGCGGCGTGAATTTCTGAGCGGGGCCGTGGGGAACGGCGAAATCGCCGCCGGTCGCGATCGCGTCATCATGCCTACTGTGGGCAGCCGGAACGCGACGCGAGCGCGCAGAAATCGCCGGTGGTCACACTGATGGCATACCTGGCTTTTCACAATCTTTGGCAGCAGAAGCTTCGCCTGGCGCTGAGCGTCGCCAGCGTCGCGCTGGCGACGATGTTGATCATCCTACTGAACGGCTTTCTGGCCGGCGTTCTCCGTCAGGTTACCGCCTATTTGGACCACACGCCCGCCGATTATGTGGTCGCCGAGGATGGCGTCGCCAATTTGATGAGCGCCACCTCGCTGTTGCCGGGCGGCGCGGCGGACCGCGCCCGCGGCGTGCCCGACGTCGCGCAGGTCATCCCGATTGTCTCCCGTTTCGTGATCCTGGACGTCCACGACCAGAAGGTCGTCGCCTACATGATTGGCTATGAGCCGGAGATCGGGGGCGGCCCGTGGAGCCTCCAGGCGGGCCGTGCTCCGGCAAGTGATGATGAAGTCGTCCTGGATGCGGTCATGGCTGAGCAGCACGGTTTCATGCTCGGCACGACGATTGAGATCCTCGATCGCCAGTTCAGGGTGGTGGGACTCAGCGAAGGAACCAATTCTTGGATGGCCGGCTTGTTCTTTGTGCAAAAGCGGGCCGCGGAGAAGCTGCTCATGGCGTCGGATGCCGCCAGTTTTCTCCTGCTCACGCTGCGACCGGACGCCGAGACCGCGGCCGCCGAAGCGCGTCTGCACCGGCGCCTGCGCCAAATGGATGTGCTCCCCGCGGCTGTTGTCAAGCAGAACGATGTGAGCCTGATTGCGGAAGTCTTCGCCGTCCCGCTGCGGCTGATGGTCGGCATCGCGTTTGCGGTAGGCGTCGCCATTTTGAGCATGGTCATCTACAGCGCAACGGTCGAACGCGCACGCGAATACGGCGTACTCAAGGCAGTAGGCGCGCACAACGGCCATCTCTACCGGTTGGTGACCTACCAAGCCCTTGCCTCAGCCGTTCTCGGTATGCTCCTGGGCATTGGGCTGGCGTGGATCGCAGCGCAATGGATCATGTCCGCCGCGCCCAGATTCGCGATTGCCATCGTGCCACGGGATGTCCTGCGGACGGCGCTCAGTGGACTGATAATGGGGTTGCTGGCGGCCTGGCTGCCGGCATACCAGATCGGTCGTCTCGACCCCGCGAGGGTTTTCCGGAGATAGGCAGACGGTCATCGTGGTCCTGGTCCAACTGGCCTGGCGCAATCTCGCGCAGAATCGTACCCAGTTCGTCCTCAGTGTGGGCGGCGTGGCGCTGGCTATGCTGCTCATGCTGGCACTGGACGCCCTGTTGGCCGGGACCGAGGATGATCTGGTGGCCTATATCGATCAGTCGGGAGCCGACATCTTTGTAGCCCAAGAGAACGTCCGCAACATGCACATGGCGGCCTCCGCCATCACCTGGCGTGATCTGCGTATCGCTTCCCATGCCGAAGGCGTCGTCAGCGCCAGCCCCATCCTCTACACGGCAAGCACCGTCAAAGCAGGCGGCGAAGACGTGCTTTCCTATGTCATCGGCTTTGACCCTGATGAGCCGCTGGGCGGGCCTGCCCGGGTGATCGCGGGTACGACCGCTTTGCAGCAAGACGAGGCCATTCTTGATCTGGCGGTGGCGCGGCGACACAGCCTTGACG
>CAYJQA010000528.1:3111-4045 GCA_964372065.1 uncultured Litorilinea sp. | reverse complement strand
CATCTGAGGGGCGCTCAAGAACCGCCCCTATGGCGCTTTGCCGCGCCGACAAAAGCGGCATACAATCACTACTGATGGACGTCACAAACCCCACGGCGCTGCCGACGGCGACCGAATCGGAAAGCACCCTGACCGCTCCACCCAACGCGTGGCTGCGGTGCGGCGCCAACCTCTATTCCCTCATCCTCTCGGTACCGGTGCATCTGAAAATCGCTGGCTTGGTGCTGCTGCCGGTGATCGTGCTGGGGCTTTTGCTCAACTATTGGGTGGCTTCAGGACTCAAGGACTGGTTGTCGTATCTGCTCACCGACGTGCGGGTAGATGCCGCCATGCGCGCCGGGCAGCGCAGTGTGCAACTGGTGACAATCTTGGGGGCGGTCGGGTCGTTACTGGTGGCCTATCTGTTGACCTTCATCCTGACGCGGCCGCTGCTGGCGCTGCGCGAGATGGCGCAGCAGGTGGCCGGCGGTGATCTGACCGCCCGCGCGCCGATTTGGTCCAAGGACGAGATCGGCGAGCTGGCCGCGGCCGTCAACATTATGACTGACCATCTGGTAGCCAGCCAGGACAGCCTGGCGCGCAGCAACCGGCATCTGGCCGCGGTCAACCGGGTGATCCTGGCCGCCAACCGCCCCGCCGAAATTCACGATACGCTGCACGCCATCTTGGGGATCGTGGTGGAAGTGATGCGGCTGGACACGGGCTGGATCTATCTGCGCGACCCGGAACGCGACCGCTTCCACTTGGCCACCTGGCACAACGTGCCGGAAGCGTGGCAGGCGCGTCTGCTGCACCAGCCGGAGGAGACGCTCTGCCGCTGCCAACTTGATTTTCTGGACGGACGGCTGCACGCCGGGCCGAGCCTGTGCCAGTGCTCTCGGCTGGAGATGGAGCCGGCCGCGCCGCCGACGCATCTCACGATTCCGCTCTATGC
>CAYJQA010000528.1:0-3101 GCA_964372065.1 uncultured Litorilinea sp. | reverse complement strand
GTCGATCACCGCTTCGGGGTGATGGCGCTGCTGGCGCATCCGGGCCAGGTCATTAGCGAGGACGATCGGGAGTTGCTGCATGCGATCGGCGCCCAGGTGTCCGAGATCGTGGCGAACGCCTGGTTGCGGATTAAGCTAGACGAGAAAGAGCTGGCGCGCCAGTTGCTGCTGGAATATCTGGTCAAAGCGCAGGAGGAAGAGCGCAGCCGGTTGGCCCGCGAGCTGCACGACGGCGCCGGCCAGATGTTGACGAGCCTGCTGGTGCGGCTCAAGACGCTAGAGAAGAAGGCTGCCGCGGACACCGTGAAGGACGGCCTGGCATCGGCTCTGGATGTCTTGACGAGCACGCTGGAGCAGGTGCGCGATTTGAGTTATCGGCTGCGTCCGGCCACGCTGGAAGAGTTCGGCCTGCCTGTGGCGCTGACCACATTGGCCCAGGATATGGCCGCCGAGGCCGGGCTGGCTGTCGTCTGTCAGGCCGATCTGCCGGATGTCGTCCTGTCACCTGAGACGCAGGTGACACTCTACCGCATCGCGCAAGAAGGGCTGACCAACGTGGTGCGCCATGCCCAGGCGACCCGGGTGGCCGTCACGCTGACGCGCACCTTGGGCGGCGTGCTGCTGGCCGTCGAGGACAACGGGCGTGGCTTTTCGCCCTATCGAGCCCCGGCCCTGCCGGGCCAGCGTCACATGGGCCTGATCAGCATGCAGGAACGCGCCGAAATTATGGGCGGCCACTTGGAGGTCCACTCCGCACCGGGGCAGGGGACCCGCGTCCAGGTTACGCTGCCCCTGGCAGGGAACAGCCGATGACCCCCAAGACGCGCATTCTCCTGGTGGACGACCACAAGATCCTGCGCGACGGTCTACGCGCCCTGTTGGAGAGCGAAGAGGACCTGGCGGTGGTGGGAGAGGCAGACACCGGCGCCCAGGCCATTGCACTGGCGGACACGCTCCAACCCGATGTGATCATCATGGACATCAGCCTGCCCGACATGAACGGGCTGGACGCCGTGCGCGCCATCCGCCGGCACAACCACTCCAGCCGGATTCTCGTGCTCTCCATGTACAGCCGCCGCGAATTTGTCTTGCAGGCCATCGAGGCGGGCTGCGACGGCTATGTGCCCAAGTCGTCCACCCATACCAGTCTGGTGCAGGCCATCGCCGTGGTCATGGCCGGGGAGCGCTATCTGCACCCCACCGCGGCGACGGCGTTGGTGGGCGCGCGCCTGGGCGAAGGCTCGGAAGCCGAGCAGTTCAGCCGGCTTTCGGACCGCGAGCAGGACGCGCTGCGCATGACTGCGCTGGGCTACAACAGCCGCGAGATCGGCGAGCAACTCATGCTCAGCCCCAAGACGGTGGAGACCTACCGGCAGCGCGCCATGGAGAAGCTAGGACTGGAGCATCGCGCCGACCTCATCCAGTTCGCCCTGCGCGCCGGGATTTTGCAGGGCTACCAGAAGTGAGTCCCTCGTCAGGAAAAGACTGACAAAGAACCATCCCTTTCCCGCTACACTGCTTCCTTGCTACCTGCTAGAGTAGGGCAACGCCATTTCCGACGCGTTGCTCTTACGAAATGAGGTCATCCCATGGCAGACAACGGCAAGCTGAAGTTTGGCCGTCGCGATTTTCTCCGCGTCGCCGCGTTGGGCGCCGGCGCGACCGCGGTGGCCGCCACCGCGCGACCGGCTGCGGCCGCCACCGCGTTCCGCGGCGCTGAATTTTCCGACCCCGCCGGGCGTCCCAAACGCCCCTGGTGGGTAAAGACCGTAGACCAGCCGACCATCGAGGTGGACTGGGACAAGATGACGCGCTACAACGAGACCAACACCGTGCGTAAAGGCATGCCCGGCTATGTGGGTCAGGACGAAGTAGACCGTTACACCGAGGCGGCCCAGAAAAACGAACTCCAGCGCATGCTGGACAACGTGGACGGCTACACGTTGAAGGACCAGGCGTTGGCCGCCGCCCACGTGGGCGTAGGCAAGAGTTTCTTGGGCCCGCAAAAAGCCAAAACGCCCGAAGAGCGCGGCGTGCCCGTCTGGACAGGCAGCCCCGACGAGGCGGCCAAGGTGATCCGCGCGGCGCTGCGGCACTTTGGCGCGGCGACCGTGGGCTTTATCGAGTTGGACGATAACACACGTAAGCTGATCTATGGTCACGATCCGGACGGCAAAGAGTTGATCTTTACCGACGACCCGCTCGCGTCTGAAGACGACAACGCCCGCTATATCCCCAACAGCTGCAAATACTGTGTGGTCTATACCGTGCAGATGTCGCAAGAGACAATGCGGCGCTCGCCCACCGTGACCGGCTCGCAGACTACGTCGCTGGCCTACAAGCGCGGCGAAAACATCCAAGCCTCGCTGCAGGAATTTCTGCGCGGCTTGGGGTATCAGGGGCTGGGCGAAGCCGCTACCAATGCGCTGGGCATTGCGCCGGCCATGGGCGTCATGGCCGGATTGGGCGAGCTGTCCCGGCTCAACCGGCTGATTACGCCGGAGTTCGGCCCTATGGTGCGCGTCTTTAAGCTGCTGACAGATTTGCCCGTGGCCACCGACAAGCCCATCAACGCCGGCATCATGGAGTTCTGCAAACGCTGCAAGAAGTGCGCCGAGGCCTGCCCGTCCGAATCGCTGAGCTTTGACGACGAGCCGACGTGGGAAGTGCGCGGTGGCTGGAACAATCCAGGGCACAAGGCCTATTTCGAGAACTCGGTCAGTTGCATGACCTACTGGCGCGAGAAGGCCGGCACCAATTGCGGCATCTGCTTCGCCGTGTGTCCCTTCTCCAAAAAGGACCAGGCGTGGATCCACGAGTGGGTCCACGCGGGGTCGGCGCTGGCGCCCTTTGCCGACAGCTTCTTCCGCAGCATGGACGATGCGTACGGTTACGGCACCAAGGCCGGCAGCGAAGAATGGTGGTCGCTCGACCTGCCCGAATACGGTATCGATAGCAGTCAACCGGTCAAGGGGTAAACCAACATGGCGCAGCAAACGACTTCCAGCAACGAGTACATCCGCATCCGCAAACAACCGTGGTACGTGTGGATAGCGTGGCTGTTGTGGGCGGCTCTCCTGGTCTTTCTGATCCAGAATGCG
>CAYJQA010000527.1:2779-4051 GCA_964372065.1 uncultured Litorilinea sp. | reverse complement strand
TCCAATGTCGAGGTGCAGACGCACAGCGCCGTGCTCGCCTCGGCCAGCCCCGCTTCGACTTCCCGGCGCAGAGCCGGGTCCAAATTGGAATAGTGGACGAACACCGCGGCCTCAAACGGGAGATGGCCGCGCAGATA
Source organism: uncultured Litorilinea sp. (assembly GCA_964372065.1). Classification (GTDB taxonomy): domain Bacteria; phylum Chloroflexota; class Anaerolineae; order Caldilineales; family Caldilineaceae; genus QEUY01. Next base: position 3,914 of record CAYJQA010000527.1, on the reverse strand, counting down.
GGCCGCGGTCGCCTCCACCTCGTGCCGGGTGTTGCAGAACACCAATGTCTTGCGCCGCCGCGTCTGCCCCGCCATCCCCAACGTCAGCGCGGCGACCAGATCATCCGGCCCGGTCATCCGCTGCACATTCAGCGTCACGCGCGGCCGACCGGGGACCCACACGATGGCTACGGGCTGCGGTTGCTCTCGATCCACCAAGTATCGCTGCGCCGTGCCCTCCGGATTGGGGATTGTCGCGGATAGCGCCACGCGTTGAAGCGAGGCCGCCGCCTGGCCGAGTTCCTGGCTTCGATAGTCGCGGATATGCTCGATCCGTCGCAGCAGACAGCGCACGTGATCCCCGCGTGGCGTCCCATCCAGTTGGTGGATCTCGTCCAGCACCACCGCCCGCAGCGCACCCAGCAGTCGCGGCGCCCGCGTCAACAGAGAGTCGGTGGATTCGGGCGTGGTAATCAGAACGGTGGGCGGCTGGGCGACCGAAACCGGTCCGGTGTCGCCGCTCTTCATGGCAAGGGCTACGCCCAATTCGGCCAGCGGCCCGGCCAGACGTGCATAGAGGTCGCGTACCAGCGCGCGCGTGGGGCAGATATAGAGGATACGCAGTTCGCGTATACGCTCTTGCCGCGGGCCTGCGCCCGCCGTGTCCAGGACGTGACGCTCCAACAAGGGCGCGATGGCGGCTTCCGTCTTGCCGCTCGCAGTGGCCGCGGCCACCAATGTGTTGCGCCCGTCCAAGATCGGCCCTATCGCCTCCTGCTGGACGCGGGTCAGATTGCCGTGGCGGGCAAAAAAGACCGGCCACGTGTGGGGCAGGCGCGCCGGCATTAGGATAGACATCTAGCGCCCTCGCTTCGACGCAGCCTTGCTTTGTTCGGCTTCCACATAGGCGCGCAGCACCGCGTTGATGCGGATTTGATAACCGCCCCTCGTGTCAGTGCTAGCGCATTTGGCTGCGTAATTCGTCCAACAGTGTGGCCGCGTCATAGTCCGGATGGTGATAAAGCAGGTCGAATAGCTCGACTGCCAGCCGCACCACCCCGCGGATACTCAGCTTGTCATTACGCAGCCCTTGCGCCAGATGCTCGGCCGCGCCGCGCCGGACCTGGCTGTGGCGCTCGCCCGGCGCATAGCCATA
>CAYJQA010000527.1:0-2679 GCA_964372065.1 uncultured Litorilinea sp. | reverse complement strand
GCTCGGCCGCGCCGCGCCGGACCTGGCTGTGGCGCTCGCCCGGCGCATAGCCATAAGCCTGGCCGTGATAGACCATGACCTGTTGCAGGAATTGGCCGATCTCCTGCGCCGTATGGTGAGGTTCGAGTTCAAGCACCTGTTCCGGATCTAGCCATTCGTCCAGCGGAAACTGGTTGTCGCTGCGCGTCACGGTAAACAAGAAAAAGAGAGACTGGCGGTCACCGTAGGTCAGCGGATAGTCGTGCCACCGGTGCTGTGGCAACGTCTCCGGCCGCACCCGATTCTGCTGCTCGCCCTGGGTCGCCGCAATCAGCGCGGCGAAAAACAGGTCGGCCCTAGACCGCTGGCCGCGGCTCAACAACGAGTAGCTCTCCGCTTCGTCCAACAACAAGCACAGCCCGCTATAGCCCGCCAGCCGCGCCATGACGCTGATGCCACTTAGCAGATAGGTCATCTGCCGGGCATTATGCCCGGTGCGGTAGATCGAGGGGAATTTCACGTCGCGCGGCAGGCCGCGGTTCATTGCCTGCACCCGTTGTTGCCCCGTCAACCAGCCAGCCCAGGCCGCGCGCTGGCGTGTCGAAGAGACGCCGTCCAGCGCCGCCAATGTCACTGTGAGGGGATCGTGCGCCACCGGGGCCAAGTCGATCAGCCGCGCCGCCAGCATCGGCTGCGCCATCGCTTTCTCCAGCAGCGCGGGCAACCCACGCTCGTCGCTGTCCGGCGCACGCAGATTACTCATCAGCCCGGCATAGATGTCGAACGCTCGATGCGCGGGCAATTCTTGGAGATCCAAACTGATGGTCGCGACCAAGAAGCCGCGGCCCAGCGCCTCTTGACTGACCAACTCGACCAGGTGGCTTTTGCCAAACCCGTAATCGCCCACCACCGCAAAGGCCGCGCCGCCCGTCTGATGCGATTGGGTCAGCCCCTCGCCGAACCGGTCGCGCTCCGCGGCCAGCCCAATCGTAAACTCGCGGATCAGTTGCGCGGGCGCGATTCCCACCCGCAACGCTTCGATCACCTGGCGGGCCTCAAATTGTGTGCGGGGCACCGGCGCACGAGCTTCTACCTCTGGGCGCGACGCTGTCCATGAAGGGCGCATCATAGAGCTTCCCTGTTGACCGATGAATTCGCGGCGCGGACGCCGAAAGCGCAGGCCGCTTTCAAACCGCACGAGCCACTCCGCGCCGTTGCGATAGACCGCCGCCAACTGTCCCCGCCCATACTGGGGATGCTCGACGGCCGCGCCGACGCCAATCTCCGGCGATGAGGCAGCCTGTGTCGGTCGTTCGCTGGTCATAGGCGGCGTCAACGTGGCGTCCATGGCGCATCAATAAGGGGGCGTTTCGCCCCCACCGAGTTCGTCCACCTGCCCGCGCAGGATCGCGATGGCCTCGTCTTCGGCCAAGACGTGCTCCGGCCCAGCCTGCTGCCGCGCCAATTCAGTCACGAAGGCTTTGACAAAGAGCCGCCGGTGGCTGATGTCCAAGAAGATGTCGCGCGCCACATTCGCCAGGATCGCCGCGTTGGCATATTGGATTTTGCGGTCCAGTTGTGCCTGGAACGCCGTTTCGTAGATTGGGATGAGCTTCTCCCCGATAGCTACCATCAAGTCGTTTTCATCCAGGTCCAGATGGTCCAGGTTGATCTGCGGGCTAAAGTGGTTGATGCGCGAGAAACGCCCCGGCGCGCGCACGCGCTGCTGGAGCGCAGGATAGCGGGGCACGATGTCGTTGATAAATTGCGGCGGAACGGCATAGACAAACAGCGCGCCGGGCAGTTCGTCCCGGCAGCGGTCAATCACCTCACGCAGATTGTCGGTCGCCAGCTTCTCCGCCTTGCCGCCGATGCTCGCCATGCGGTCCACCTCGTCAAACAGCAACACGAGGCCGCTGTACGACAGCGCGCGGATGGTCTGCGCCAGCGACCGCAGCATCCGAAAGGCGTTGGGCCGCGTGATCTTGCCGGTCACGCCCAAGTTACGCAGGATGACCGTGTCGCCCGGCGTGGTCGCCGCGCCCATCAGCCAGCGCGCCAGCGCCTCCTGGCGCTCCTCCTGGCCGCGGACGAATGCCTCCAGATAGCCGACCACGGCGTTCTTATAGGCGAGACTGTCAATCGGCGTCGCCTCCAACGTATCCACCAGACCGACATAGTTGGGATGGGTCAGCGTCTCCAGACTCGGCTCGTCGCCGATGACCCGCGCCAACGTTCCTTCCAAAAAGCGGGTCAACCCGCGCTCGTCGGCCGCCTGCTCATCGCTCTCGTGCCAGATCAAGTTGCGGGCCACCGCGGCATAGACCAGCCGTTGGTCATTATAAGGCGTCTCTACGGGGCTGAGGTCCACCTTGACGACGGCAAAGCCGCGGCTCCACGCCAGATCGCGCAGGCAATACAAAAAATGCGACTTGCCGCTGCCGTAATCCCCAATCACCATCTTATAGGCCGCGCCGCCGTCCTGGAGATAAGAGGACAGATAGAATTCATCCAATGCAGCCAAGATCGAATGATTGCCCACGTTAAAGTGCTGGACGCCTCGCACCGGGGGCGTCCCGGAGCTTCCCAGCACCTCAATAATCTGGCGCGCCAGCGATGGAGTCAGATCCACGGTCACGCTCTATTCTTGGTTGTCCGCGCGCTCAAACGTCAGGTTGGCGTAATAGTCGCCGTCCAACG
>CAYJQA010000526.1:0-4054 GCA_964372065.1 uncultured Litorilinea sp. | reverse complement strand
GGCGTTACATACGGCCTCGGATCACTTCTCGCTCACTCCCCCCACACGACGTCATTGTCCAGCGGATAGATGGGCCGCGGCAGATTGCGCCAGCGGAAGCCCTCCAGGTGCGACATGGTCGGGCCGACCGTATCCACGCGGATGATCCGGCTGGTCATATCGGCGTAAAACTGGAAATTGCTCGCCGTCTTGAGCACCGCCATCTTGGCCTGCGCCGGTTCGATGCCAAAGCTGCGATAGACAATCGGGTGGTTGCCGCCCACGCCCACATGCTCGCTCACCACCACGCGCACATTGCCGATCCCCAACAGCGCCCGCTTGCCCATATCAAACGAGTTGCGCCCGATCACGTCCGCCTCAATCGGCCCTTCGGCCACGGCCAACACCTGCGCTTGGGTGCGGAAGGGATGCCCAAAGAGCGGGTCCAGCTTCCCGCCCAACAGCAGATCGACCGTGCTGCCCACCCCGGCCGCGGCGGCCTGGTGCGCCGACGCCGCATCCACCATCTGGAGCAGCGCCAGTTGCGGCACTTGCTGGCGCACCAGTTCGCCCAGCAGCACCGTGCTGTCGCCCGTCGCCCCGCCAAAGACGCTGTCCCCCGTATCCGACAGGATCACCAGCCCACGCTCGGCCGCGATGGCCCGATGCACCGCGTCGTCAATCGGCACGCTCTCATAGACCCAGAAGTCGTCGCGCTTCTCCCACGCCATCCCCACCAACTCGGTCGCCAGCGCGTCGGCCAGCGCCTGGTCGTCGTTGGTCACCACCACCGCGGACCAGCCACCCTCCGGCACATCCAGCCACGGCTGCATGGGGAAACACGACGCCGACACCACCTTGTCCTGCGTCTCCAGACTGCGCGCGGCGTCGAACCACTCCTTCATCGGCCCGCGGCTGGTCAGGAACTGCTCCTGATGCGCGATCATGGGCACAATGTGCCAGGCCATGGTCGGCTTGATATCGCCCCGCACAATGGCGAACAACTGCTTGGCCGCCCAATACCCCGTGTCGTCCGGCTGGTGCGGTTGGGTGCGGTGGCCGACCAACCCGTCCAGGTGTTGCATCATGCGCCGCGTGATGCTGCCGTGATGGTCCAGCGGCGAGACGATGGGCACAGCACGCCCCAGCACGCGGCGGGCCGCCTCCAGCAGCGCGCCCTCCACGTCCGGGTCGCTATCGGCCGCGGCCGCGCCGTGCTGGCTGAAGAAGAAGCCGTCCAGCCGCCCGGCCCGTTCCAGCCCCGCCGTCACCTTGTCGATGAAGTATTGGAGCGTTTCTGCGGTCAGGGGACCGCTGGCCCCGGCCCACGCCGAGATGATGGGCACAGGCTCCAGCGCGACACCCTCCTCGCGCACGGCGCGCAGAAAGCCCGCCACCGTACCGCTGCCCTGGGAGCGGTACGTCAGCACGTCGTCGCCCTCATACAGCCCATACTGGCGAAAGGTGTCCAGCGTCGTCTTGACCGGGGTGAAGCTGCACGTCTCTTGCCCAATCTCGGCAATGGCGATGCGCATCGAGGTTCCTCCTTGTGAAATCGTGATGGTATCTACTGCGGGCCGGGATGCTGCATGACGACTAAGCGCAGGGATTGACGGGTGAGCAAGTTGACCACCGGCCCCAGCACCCACACCAACTGCGGCATAAACCGGATCGATCGCGGCACATCCGCCAAGTTGGTCAGCGGACGAAAACCGAACTTCAAATAATAGCCTTCGTTATGCCCCTCACAGTATAGATACAGCGGCCCGTCGACGCGCGCCATCAACGCCCGGACCAGCGCGGTCCCGATGCCGCTCCCCTGGTGCGCCGCGTCCACCGCCAGCGACGCCAGTTCGCGGGTGCCGTCCCCATGCGGGCGCACCTGCCCCACCCCCACGATCCGCGGCCCGTCCGGCGCGGCGCTCTCCGCCACCAGGAAGTTGGGCCAATCCAGCCGCATGGGGTTGAGCTTTGCCCCGCGCACCATGGCCGTAATCGTCGCTTGGTCCGCCGCCGTCGCGGCGCGCAAAGTGAAGTCCATACGTTCTCCTGATACAAACCAAGACAATCTCGCGCCAAGCCGCCAGGAACACAAGGATCACAAAGTAATCAGCTTCTCTGCCCTTGGCGTTCTTGCCGGCTTTGCGTGAGCTACTCTCCTCTCTCAGCCAAGCTCGCTGATGCGCCCCGTCGCGATGGCTCGCGCCACCAGCAGCCCGCACCCTGCCACCGCGCGGTCCAGCTTCGCCAAGCGCGGGTCGGCGCTCTGCCCACGCACAAAGCGCGCATGCAACTGCTGCAAGATCACGCCCACCTTGACCGCCCCATAGACAAAATAGAAGATCAGATGCGGCAGGTCGCGACCGGACGCCGCGGCATAGGCCGCGGCCGCCTGTTCGCGGGTCGGGTTGCCCGGCAGCGTCGTCAGGCCGAACATCGCCGCCAGCGCGGGCGGGTCGCCCGGCTCCATCCAGTAGCCCAGCATCGTCCCCAGATCCAACAGCGGGTCGCCCACCGTCGCCATCTCCCAATCCAACACCGCCACGATGCGCGTCCAGTCAGCCGCGTCCACCAGCAGGTTATCGTGCTTGTAGTCGTTGTGGATGATGGCTGCGCCTGCCTCGGACGGCTGCTGCGCGTCCAGCCAGCGCAGCGCAGCCTCCAGGTCGGGCTGCGCCTGGGTCTGCGCCGCGGCATAGCGCCGCGCCCAGCCTTGCACCTGCCGCGCCACATAACCGGCGGGCTTGCCCAGCTCGGCCAGCCCTGCCGCGTCCAGGTCCACGCCGTGGATCGCGGCCAGGTTATCCACCGCGGCCTGTGCCAGCCCCGCCATGACCGCGGGCGGGGCGGCGGGGAGCGGCGGCTCGGCGCGCAGCACCACGCCCGGCATCCGTTCCATCAGGTAGAAGGGTGCGCCCAGCACCGCCGGGTCGTCACAGGCCAGCACGGGCCGCGGCGCGCGGGCATAGACACGGTTCAACCCGCACAGCACGCGGTATTCGCGCAGCATATCATGAGCGGTTGCGATGCTCACGCCAAAAGGGGGCCGCCGCAGCACATAGTCCCTCCCGCCCACGCTCACCAGATAGGTCAAGTTGGAATAGCCCGCGGGAAACTGGCGCACGCTCACCGGGCCGTCTGCGCCGGGCAACTGGGCGGCCAAATACGCGGCCAGCGCCGCCACGTCCAGTTCTTGGCCGGGGTGCATCGTCCCGGCCCGGTTATGCGGCGGCGTCATCGCTCAGGCGGTCGCCAGCGGCGCAAAGAGGGCGATCCAATTGCCGTCCGGGTCCAGCACGGCGGCGTTACGCTGGCCCCAAAACGCATCCCACGGCGTGCGCCGGCTGCCGTAGCCCGCCGCGATCAGCTTGGCGTACAGCGCATCGAGCGCGGCGGCTGAGTCGCACGGGAAGGCCAGCGACGCGCGATGGCCCTGGGGCGACATCATGTCCGGATACATCGCTTTCACCACCGCCAGATCGTCAAAGGCCAGCCGGAAGCCGCCGGACAGCGTCGCCTCCACGTGTTGGTCGCCTTCTGCGCCGGGCGGGAAGTCCAGCCCCAACAGCCGGTAAAAGGCCAGCGCCGCGGCCATATCCTGCACAAATAGACTGAGCACGTTCGCTTCCGCCATGTCTGTCTCCTCTGAGAATGCTCACCGGAGCAGAAATTGTCTCACGCCAAACCGCAAAGAACGCCAAGAACAGAAGACAAGCAACTGTCATTCTGAGGCCGCAGGCCGAAGAATCCCTCTGCCTAACACGCCGGAGCAGAGAGGTTCCTCGGCCTATAGCCTCGGAATGACAGAGACTTTCCTTTCTGGCCGTGGCGTTCTTTGCGGCTTGGCGTGAGATCCTCCCCTTCTCGGGCTACCCGCGATAGCCCTGCAACATCTGGCGCGCCACCACCCACTTGTGCACCTCGTCCGGGCCGTCGTAGATGCGGGCGGCGCGCTCATGGCGATACCAGTGCGCCAGCGGCGTGTCGTCCGTGACACCCAGCCCACCATGCACCTGGATTGCCCGGTCCAACACCTGTTGCAGCACGTTCGCCACAAAGAACTTGATGGTGGAAA
>CAYJQA010000525.1:0-4071 GCA_964372065.1 uncultured Litorilinea sp. | reverse complement strand
ATATAGTAGCGGGCGTAGATGTCGCTTTCCGGCAGCGTCGGGATGTTGAAGTCAAAGCGGTCGTAGATACCGTAAGGCTCCGCCTTGCGGATGTCATAGGGCACACCCGCCGCGCGGATGAGGGGGCCGCTGACGCTCAGCGCCAGCAAGTCCTGGGCCGACAGATAGCCCACCCCACGCCCGCGCGCCATGACGATCTCGTTGCCGCTCAACATGCGGTCCAACTCGTCCAGTGCGCGCGGCAGGCGCTCATGGATGATGTAGTGCGCCTTCTCAACCCAGCCGGGTGTCAGGTCGCGCACAACCCCGCCAAAACGCATGTAGTTGCACATCATCCGCGAGCCACTGACCTCCTCAAAGAGGTCCAGAATCATTTCGCGCTCTTCAATGGCATAGAGCGCCGGCGTCTGCAACGCGCCCAAGTCGTTGAGAATAAAGCCGATGGACCACGTATGGTTGACCACGCGAGTCAGTTCGGCCATGATGATGCGGATGTACTGCGCCCGTTCCGGCACTTCGATGCCGGTCAGCTTCTCCACCGCCAGCGCATAGGCGAAGTTGTTGCTCATGGAGTTGATGTAGTCAAGCCGGTCGGTGTACGGCATGTTCATCAACCAGCTATTGCGCTCGCCAATCTTCTCATGATTGCGGTGCAAATAGCCCATCTCCGGCTCCAGCGCCAAGATGGTCTCGCCCTCGATGCGGGCGATCATACGGAATACGCCGTGCGTGCTGGGGTGATGCGGCCCCAGGTTGACCACGATGCTCTGCGTCTCCATATCGAACTCATCCTGATGCGGCGCCTGGCTCACCGGCACGTAGCTCACCGGCTCCTGCCAGCTATCCGGGTCCCACCCCGCAGGGTAGGTCGCATTCTTGCCCCAGGGCAGCTTGTCTTCATGCCACTGGTAGCTGCCCGCCGGATGGCGACTCTTGAACGGCTTGCTCTCCTCCTCGAAATAGGCTTCCTTCCAGTCCTTGCGCATGGGATGGCCGTTGAAGCCGTCCCACAGCAAGATCCGGCGCAGGTTGGGATGGCCGTCAAACTTGATGCCGTAGAGGTCGTAGACCTCGCGCTCCTGCAGGTTGGCCCCGGGATAGACGCCGGTCGCCGAGGGGACAGTCTCGCTGTCGGGCACGGGCACGTGGAGCGCCACCGGACCGCCGCCCTTGGACGTGCTGTAGATGTGATAGACCACATCAAAGCGGGCGCTCCCCGCGGCCCGCCCCTTGCCCTTATACGCGCTGTAATCCACACAGGTGAGATCGGAGAGGAAATCATACCCCTCCTTGTCACGCAGATGGGTCAAGAACTCAATCAGTTTGTCGGGGGCCACGACCAGGCTGAGATCGGTGTCTTCGGCGATGATGCCGAGCACCGCGCCCGGTACGGCTTGCGCCAGGGGATGATTCACCGCAGGAGCATCGGCCACTAAGGTTGCATCACTCATGCTGCTGTTGCCTCTCTGGTTCCCTTGCTTGCGCCCACTGGCCTAGGCGGTCTGTCGCTTGGCGGCCGCCCGCGCCTTGGCCGCTTCCATGCGCGCCTTGGCCGCGTCCGAAACCTGCTGCGGCGTGGCGGCTTCACGCCTGGCCCCGCCGCCCCGCTTGCCCTCGTCGCCGGCTTGTGCGTCGGCCGCTTTCGCCAGCGTCACCGACTTGATCAGCGCCACCTGGCGCGGGTCAAAAATGTCGGGGCCGAGCACCGGCACGGGCACAAACTCGCTGGAGTCCTTGCGATACCACGGTACGGTCGCGATGCTCTGGCGCTCTACCTTGGCATGGATCTTGAGCAGGCCGTAGATCAGCGCATCGGGCGTGGGCGGGCAGCCGGGCACGTAGACATCCACCGGGAGATACTTGTCAATCCCGCTGACCACGTTGTACCCCTCTTTGAAGGGGCCGCCGCCGGTCGCGCACGCGCCCATGCTCAACACATAGCGCGGCTCGGCCATCTGGTTATAGATCCGCACGATCGCGGGAACCATCTTCTTGGTCACCGTGCCGGAGATAATCATCAGGTCGCTCTGGCGCGGGCTGGGCCGCATGACCTCCATGCCAAAGCGGGCCAAATCCCAACGGCTGGCCGCGGTCGCGATCATCTCGATCGCGCAGCAGGCCAGGCCAAAGAGCAGCGGCCACATGCTTCTGGCGCGGCTCCAGTTATAGACCTTATCCAAGGTCGTCACCAGCACATTGGCCTGGAGTTCTTCCGGCACCGCAATGGTATCGTGCAGATATTCCCTAACCTGCTCTTGCTTCAGATCGATAAAGTTGGAAGCGGGGACATTCGCCATGTTGGATGTTAACCTTTGCCAACTCGTGGAGGCTCGTTGCTCTGCGCCGGAACCGGATACACCACCAACCGCCAGGCCGCACAAGAGCGTTTGACAGCCGCAACCACCCGGCCGCGGTCTGCCGAAATCGGCTGCATTGTACTGTAGGCATCGCTCAAATGCAACTTCACAGGGAGTTAACCCCTCATTTGGCCGTCATGCGACCGGGTTAATTATTCTCATAAAGATGAGAAAAAGTATAGAGGCGACCCGCCCGCCTGTCAAGTGCCGAATTTCACAATCCCGCATGGCGCACCGCTCGATCCTGTCAAAACTGTGAGGAAAACGGCCACACCGCCGTGATATACTGGAGCTAGCCAACCGGGATTTCTATCAGCGCACCGTTCATCGCATCAGGCGGAGTGCGCCCAGTCCGCCTGTCTACCGCATAGGAGCCCGCCATGTATTCCTCACGGACTGCCGTCCGATTCTGCGCGGCTGCTTTGTGTTTGGCTGCCGCCTTGCTGCTGTCGTCGTCCACATGGACGCCCGTTCGAGCTTCCGCCAGCGTGCCCGAGGCCAACGTACCCGCGGCGACGACGGCCTACCCCGCCGACCCAAGCCAGCCTATCCCGTGGAAAGGTGGGTTTGCCACGCTGGCCGACGTGGAGGCCGCTTTCAACTTTGGCCGCAGCAGCGAAAACACCCAGTTGAGCGTCTTCATCAAACCGCTGGTCATGCCCACGGCGGACGCGTGGGCGGCCAAGTCGGATGGCGAGAAGGTGCTCTGGCTGCTCAACGAGGAACGCACCGCGCGTGGTCTGGTCCCCCTGCACGGCCTCGAGAAGAATGCCAACGAAGTCGCCCAAGCCTTTGCCACGTGGCTGCTGTCGCACAACGCCTGGGGCCACGGGGCTGACGGCAGCGACCCGTGGGCGCGGCTCAATACCAAGGCAGCCATCAACGCCTGCCACGATCAGCTCGGCATCGCCGAAAACCTTGCCTCGCAAGCCACTTCCAGTCCCAATCCCATTCCCTTTGTCGTCGAACAAGCCTTCTATGATTGGCTCTATGACGACGCCGGCGAACACAAGTGGAGTCACCGCCATGCCCTCCTGTGGACACCCTACACCGACAACAGCGGCCCCGCGGGCAGCGAAGGCTTCATCGGTCTAGGCCGCGCCCGCGGCGCCTACACAATCAAGGGCAAGTCCTATCCCAACTCCGAAGTGATCGTGCTCAACTTCTTCGACCCGTGCGCGACCTGGCAATACGCGGCCGCGCCTGTCGTCGCCGCGCCGCCGCTGCCTGTCGTCGAGCCGCCCACGTCCCCGCCCGGCACGCGCACCGCCACCGGCGTCACCCGCCTCCCTGTCTGGCAGACCATCGAAAGCCAGCCCTTCGAGGCCAATACCTGGCCCGACGCCCAGTGGAGCGTCAGCGAGACCGGCGCGGGCGACTATCAATGGATCCCGGCCACCTGTCGCGTTTACGCCGGGACCTACAGCGCCATGGCGCTGGGCGGCGGGGTGGACGGCGGCCAGGCCGCCTGCGGGGCCGGCTATCCGCCCAACGCCAAGTCCTGGCTGATCTACGGTCCCTTCGACCTGACCGACGCCGTGATGGCCGACTTCCGCGCCAAGATCTGGATCTATACCGCCGAGGACGCCGACATGCTCTGTCTGGTGGCGTCGACCGACCGCAAGGTCTTCAACGGCCCCTGTGTTTCCGGCGCGAGCATCACCGCCGCCAATCCACTCGGCTGGGTGGAGGAACATCTCGACCTTGACAAGGT
>CAYJQA010000524.1:0-4077 GCA_964372065.1 uncultured Litorilinea sp. | reverse complement strand
CAATAACGCATTGGCCGCGGCCTTGGCGGGCGGCGGCCTGGTTACTTTTGACTGCGGCGGCGCGGCCCTCACCATCATCGCCGACACCTACTTGATCCCGGCGGGCACGACCGTCACCGTCGACGGCGGCGGCCTGATCACGCTGGACGGCGAGTCGACGCGCCAGATCTTCTCGGTGGAGGCGGGCGCGGACCTGACGCTGCAAAACATCACCCTGACGCAGGGGTATGACTGGGGTGTCGCGGGAGAGCCGGGGCAGGGCGGGGCGATCTACAACGCCGGCTCGCTCACGCTGCGTAACGCCACCATCCGCGACAGCCAGGCCGATGGCGACAACGCGCTGGGCGGGGCCATCTACAGCGCCGGCGCACTCTCCATCATCGACAGTCACATCGAGGACAATGCCGCGACCTTCGCCGGGGGCGGCATCGATAGCGCGGGCAGCGCCTACATCGCCGGCGCCACCTTCGCGGGCAACCAGGCCGCGAACTACGCCGCCATCGCCAACCGCGGGACCATGTCTATCATTGATAGCACCGTGAGCGGCAACACCGCCGACGATCTGGGCGGCGGTATCGGCGCGGCGACCGGCGAACTCACCGTTCTCAACACCACCATCACCGGCAACACGAGCGCCGGTAGCGGCGGGCTGGGTGGCGGCATGGCCGTGATCAGCGGCACCGTCACCATTGACGCCGGCGACATCGTCTCCAATACGGCGACGTGGGGCGGCGGCGGGCTGTATGTGAACCCCAACTATCGCGCGGTGGTGACGGTGCGCGGCAGCCGCATCTCCTACAACAAGACCACGGCCCAAGAGCCGCCCAACGACGAGCTAAACGTCTTTGGCGGCGGCGTCTACAACGGGGCCGACCTGACGCTGGAACGCGTCGACCTCGGCCACAACCGCGGCGGCGTGGGCGGCGGGCTGATGACCTACAGCGGCGGCAAGCTGACCGTGCGCGAGAGCGCCGTCCACGACAATGTCGGTCTCTTCCAAGCCGGCGGGCTGTGGCTCGATAGTACGGAGCATAGCCTGACCAACGTAACGGTCAGCGGCAACAGCACGACGGGCTATGCCGGCGGCATCCTCGTCGACGGGCCTACCGCGCTGGTCAACGTGACCGTCGCCAATAATCAGGCGGTCGACGGGGCCAACCTTCACAACCGCAGCGCGCTCACGCTCACCAACACGCTCCTGGCCGCGCCGGTGGGCAGCGCCAACTGCGGCCAAGACGGGGCCAACGGTCCGCTCCAGCCCGTGACCTCTAACGGCCACAACCTGGCTAGCGACGAAGCGTGCAATCTGACCACCGCGAGCGACTGGCAAGCCACCGACCCGCTGCTGGGCGCGCTGGCCGATAACGGCGGTCCCACCTTGACCCATGCGCTCGGTGCGGGCAGCCCGGCCATCGACCAGGGCGACGCCGCGGCCTGCCCCCTCATCGATCAGCGTGGCTTTGCGCGGACGGTCGGTGCGGTCTGCGACATCGGCGCGCTGGAAGTGACCGGCCAGGAAGCCCCGGCCCCGCCGCCTGTGCCCGTGAACCTGATCCGGCCCGCGCCCTATGTGTTGACCAACGCCAAGCTGTCCAACTCATTGTTCGTCCGGCCCATCGACTTCTTTACGAAAGTCTTCCCGTATCTGCTCTTTCCGGACATCGAAACCACATTGCTGGAGGTGACGCAGGGGGTGCATGGCGTCAGCAGCCCTGGCGTCACGCTGATTGCGGGCAAGCGCACCTATGTGCGGGTCCACGTGAAAAAGACCCTCGGCTCCACCGACCCGGTGGTCGGCGCGCGGCTGTGGCGCATCGTCAACGGCCAGCGGGTGGGCGAGCCGCTGCGCCCGTCCAACGGCTTCGGCAGCGTCATCTTCAAGGTATCGCTGGCGTCCCTGTCCATCTTTGGCGGCGGCGGCAACCTGAACGCGTTTGTCTTTGACCCGACCATCACCGTGCGCGCCAACCCCGACCGCAACGCGCCCAATGATTCGTTCTACTTCCTCTTGCCCGCAGCCTGGACCGCGGACGGCAGCCTGACCCTGGAAGCCGACGTCAACCCGCCGTCGCTGCCCAACGCCGTGTCGGAGCTGGACTATGCCGATAACGTGAAGCGCGTCACCGTCAGCTTCAAGAACACGCCGCCCATGTATCTGCGGCTGGTGGCCGTAACCTACAAGTCGGGCAACAAGACCTATACCCCCACCGCGGCGCACATGGCCGAGGTGGAAAACTGGCTGCGCCGCGCTTATCCCATCTCCACGCTCATCGTCAAGCGCGACGCCACCGACATGAGCTATCTGGGCCGCCTGCCGACCGCCGCCGAGGTCAACGAGCGGCTGGAAGGCTTGCGCTTCTTCATGCAGTGGGGCAAGGGCGACGTGCCGCAGACCCACTACTACGGCCTGGTCTGGGACGGCGACAGTTCCAGCCTGTTCATGCGCGGGCTAGGCGGCGAAAAGACGTTGGGCGGCGTGGCCTCCGGGCCGACCGGCGACCCGGGCAGCTATCTGGATTTTGCCTGGGATGACGGCAACGACGGCGCGTCCTACGGCGACTGGTACGCCGGTCACGAATTGGGCCACACCTTCGGCCTGGCGCATGTGCTGTGCCGCGGCGACGAGGGCGGCGCGATCGACTATCCCACCTATCCGCTGGACGAGAAGGGGAGCATTGGCCGGCTCAAGGGCGAGTCCAAATACTGGGGCTTCGACGTCCAACTCAAGGGGCCAATCGTCTATCCGCCCACGTGGAAGGATGTCATGACCTATTGCTCCAACCAGTGGATTTCCTACGACTCCTATACCAAGATCGACACCAAGCTGCGCAAGGAGAACGAGGACGCCCAGGTCATGCTGGCGGCGACCGGCGCGGTCGCGCCCTATCTGTTTGTGCAAGGGCAGATCGCGAGCGACCAGCAGACCGCCACCCTGGGCACGTTCTACAAGGTGGACAGCGATCTTGCCTTCCCGCTGCCGCCGTCCGGCCCCTTTACCCTGCGGCTGCGCGATGCCGCCAACACGGTGCTGGCCGAGTATCCCTTTGCCGCCGACCCCAACACCGAAGACCCGGCCGTGGTCAACCCGCCGCTGATCTTTAGCCATGTCTTCCCCTTTGTGGCGGGCACGCGCACCGTCGAGGTGGTGGGCGGCGGCAAGGTTCTGGCGAGCCGCGCGGTGAGCGCCAACAGTCCGCAAGTCCAGGTGATGGCCCCGGTCGGTGGCGAAAACGTGGGGCCGGACGGGCTGACAGTGACGTGGCAGGCCACCGACACCGACGGCGGCGCGCTGACCGCGTCGGTGCTCTACAGCCGTGACGGCGGCGGCGTCTTCACCGCGCTGCGCGTGGGGCTGACCGGGAACTCGATCGTGATCCCGGTGGACGAACTCGGCGGCACGACTCAGGGCAAGGTCCGCGTGGTCGTCAGCGACGGCGTCAACACGGGTCAGGCCGACTCGGCGGGTCTCTTTAGCGTGCCCAATCAGACGCCGGTGGCCTACATCACATCACCCGCCAACGGCGCGGTGTACGGCTTCGGCCAGACGGTGATGCTCCAGGGCAACGCGGTGGATGCCGAGGACACCCCGCTGCCCGCGAGCGCGTTTGCATGGTCCTCGGACCTGGACGGCAGCCTGGGTACCGGCCCCATCCTGGACGTGGACGCGCTGCGCGTGGGGACGCACGTCCTCACGCTCCAGGTGACCGATTCCGCCAGCGCCGCGGCCAGTGTGACGACGAGCGCGGTCATCAGCAACGACATCATGCTCCCCGCAGCGGGCCTCATGGTCGCCCCCGCGTCCACCGGCTTTGCGTTTGCGCTGGGTGAAGGCGGCGTGCGAACCCAGACCGTTAGCCTACGCGCGCCGGGCGAAGATCCGGTGACTTGGAACGCCGCCAGCGACCAACCGTGGCTGACCGTGGCGAAGACAAGCGGCGGCACGCCCGATGCGCTCGAACTGCGCGCCACCGCCGCCGGGCTGGCTGCGGGCGTCTATACGGCAAAGCTGACCCTGACCGCCAAGAGCGGCGCGACCAACCTGCCGTCCCAGACGGTGCTGGTCACGCTCAACGTGGT
>CAYJQA010000523.1:0-4078 GCA_964372065.1 uncultured Litorilinea sp. | reverse complement strand
CCTCAATACCGTCGAGGACGCCGACAACGCGGTCCAGCGCCATCTAGAAAAAGTCTTTCCCATGCTGGCGCGCCGGCTCAACTTCCCCTTCCCCTACTGGCGCTACTTCCAGCTTGGCCCCGATCGTGAACTGGACAAGGCGCTGAAGGCCCTCAAGACCATCATGGTGGACCTGGTGACCAAGACGCGGCAGCGCATGGCGGACAACCCGGAGCTCTTCCAGCACCCCACCAACTTTCTGGAGGCCATGTTGGTCGTGCAGGCCCAGGGCGAAGATACATTCGACGACGAGGAGATCCTGGGTAACGTCGCTACCATG
This sequence comes from uncultured Litorilinea sp., assembly GCA_964372065.1. Classification (GTDB taxonomy): domain Bacteria; phylum Chloroflexota; class Anaerolineae; order Caldilineales; family Caldilineaceae; genus QEUY01. The sequence goes on along the minus strand of CAYJQA010000523.1, from coordinate 3,759 downwards.
TTGGGGGCCGGTGAAGACACCACCGCCAATTCCATCGCCTGGATGCTCGACCTGCTCTGCCGCCATCCGCACGTGCTCGCCAAATTGCGCGCCGAGGTCGACGCGGTTCTGGGCGACGCCGCGCAGTTGAGCGACTTCAAGCTGGCCGAGAAGCTGGTCTATCTGGAGGCGGTGACGCACGAGACCATGCGGATCAAGTCCGTGGCGCCGCTCAACTATCTGCAACCCACCGAGGATGTGGTCTTGGGCGATGTGTTGGTCCCCAAAGGCACGGCCATCTCCACTGTCATGCGCAGCCTGTCACTCAGCGCCGAGCACTTTGCCGACCCGCTGGCCTTTCGCCCCGAACGCTGGCTGGATGCGGCGCCGCTGTCACCGCACCACCCCAACGTCTCCATGCCCTTTGGCTCCGGCCCGCGCCTCTGCCCTGGGCGCAGCCTGGCGCTGCTGGAGATCAAGGCGGCGATGGCGATGATCGTGCGCAACTTCGACATTGCCCATGCCGGCCACCCGGACCAGGTGACTGAGGTCTTTGCCTTTACCATGATGCCCAAGAACCTGCTGATCCGCTTCTCCCCGCGACCGCAGACGGCGTGATTGCCCCTGTTTGACATTTCCCGCTAGTCCCATCCTGTCATTCCGAGCGCAGCGAGGAATCTCTCTGGGGAACACACCCAGACCCGAGAGATTCCTCCTCGCAGACTCGTCGGAATGACAACAGTCCCACCCTGTCATTCCCTCTGCGTCAATTTCTGAGCCATTTGAGCCGTTTTCGCGCCCGCAATTGCCTGCGAATTGCGGGCGCGCTCGCTACACTCGGAGCATCCCCTGCGGCTGTTCGCCACACCGCCGCAGGGACGCAAGCAGACCGGCGGATCCGGCTGTATGCGACGCGCTGTTGCGGGAGTTGAACAAGAGGGAGAAACTCAAATGACCACGTGGATACGGCGATTACGTGTGCTTTTCGCCATTTTGGTGACGGCGACGGCCTGGCTTCACCCGGCCGTCACCGCGCTGGCCCAGGACATGCCTGTGATGACCGCGGCCGAGTTCCCCACTCCGGAGCGACCCATCCATAACGGCGTCGACTATGTCGGGGTGGAAGTCAGCCTGTCCGACAATTTGGGGTTCAATACGCGCTTCAGTTTCCCACAGCCGCACCTGTGGACGGTGAAGGAAGGCAGCGCCGAGTACGTGCAATACGCCATTCCCGGCATGGAACAGGCGTATGGGGTGGCCGGGATGCCCGCCATCCCGTTCTACAGCCGGTTGGTGGCCGTGCCGCAAGGCCAGACGGCGACGGTGACGGATGTCCAGCTTACGCCGCGCAACCAGCTTGTCAACGGCGTGGTCTACCCGGTGCAGCCCGAACCGTTGGACGCCGCCGAGGAGGACGAGTTCGACGAATTTGACGACCCGCCCTTTGTGATCGACACGGAGTACTACAGCGGCACCGAGGTCTTTCCGCAGCCGGTGGTGCGCGTCGAGCCGTTGGGGAAGGTGCGTTGGCTCAACCTCTATCGCATCAGCATCGCGACGGGGCGCTATAACCCCGAGGCGCACAAGCTCCAGTTGTTCGAGTCGGTGGGGGTGAAGGTCCGGTTCAGCGGCGGCGACGACAATACGTTTTCCACCCGCCGCGACAACCTGGCCTTTAACGACCGCATCGACGCCATCACAGAGTTGACTATCAACTACCACGCGCCTGACCACTACGTTAACCCCAACCTGGGTGGCCCGTTCCTCTGCCTCGGCACCGAGTTCCTCATCATCACCCATCCCGACTTCCGCGCCGCCGCGGATGACCTGCAGGCCTGGAAACAGGCCAAGGGCATCAGCACGGCCGTGGTCGAGGTGGGCACCGACCCGGGGCAGATCGGAGAGACCGCGGCGGACATTCAACTGTTCATCCGCAACCGCTACAACAACTGTATGATCCAGCTTTCCTATGTGCTGCTGTTGGGCGACGCCGACTTCGTAGTGCCCTACTATCGCCTCGCGCCCGACACCGGCGACCTGGCCGGCACCGACCTAGACTATGCATTGATGGACAACTTTGGTATTCTGCCCGACCTGGCCGTGGGACGCATCCCGGTGGATACGCTGACCCAGGCCCAGGACGTTGTCGACAAGACGATCAACTATGAGCAGAACCCGCCGAACGTGGCTTCGTTCTATGACAACGCCGCCATGGCGTCGTACTTCCAGTGCTGCCGCAACGATGTCGTCAACGACGGGACCGACACGCGCAGCTTTGTGGAGACGGTGGAGCTGGTGCGCGACGAATTGATGGACGAGGGCTATACGGTCAACCGCATCTACACCACCGACAACGACCGCACCGACGACCCCACCGACCCCACCAACTTCTATGACGAGACCGTGCGTGACACGACGCCCAACCGGTACTATAACAACGCGCTCCTGCCCAGCGACCTGCGGGCGTCCAGCGGTTACCCCTGGAACGGCAACACCACCGACGTGATTGACGCCTTCAACGACGGCAACTTCCTGATCATCCACCGTGACCACGGCTCCATCACCAGTTGGGGCGACCCCAGCTTCTCGACCTTCAATCACGGCAGCCTGACCAACGGCGCGTTGACGCCCATCGTCTACAGCATCAACTGCGTCACCGGCATCTATGACAACGAGACGCGCGACCCGGCCAACGATGTCAAGACCTATAACACCACGACCACCGGCGTATACTTTGCCGAGAGCCTGCTGCGCATCCCTGACGGCGGCGCGGTGGGGATCATCGGCGACGTGCGTAATAGCCCGTCGTGGGCCAACAGCGCGCTGACGCGCGGTCTGGTGGACGCCACCTGGTACGGCACCGTGCCCGGCAACGGGAACCGCGGCACGTCGCTGACGCGCTTGGGCGACATCCTCAATTATGGCAAGGTCTATCTGGAAGGCCAAGTGGGCGTGGCCCAGACCGCGGGCAGCATCAGCAGCACCAGCGCCGACCACGACGTGATCATCTACAACGTCTTCGGCGACCCCACGCTGGAGATGTGGACCAACAACCCCCACCCCTTCTCGCTGTCCGGCACGTTCATCCCCCACAACACCGGCCCGCGCACCTGGCACTTCGCCTATGCCAATGAAGGCGCGACCATCACGGCCATGCAGGATGGTCGCCCGTTGGCGCAGGGCGTGGTCGAAAACGGCAGCGCCAGGCTGGTGTTTATCGCCAAACGCAACCCCAACGAGCCTGTGGACTTCATCGCCGACCATCCGGATACGCTGCCCGTCCACCTGCACATCCGCCAGACCGCCAACGACATCACCAAAGAGCAGGGCGGCGTGTTGGGCGTGGGCGGGGTGATGACCGCCACCTTCCCCAGCAACGCGGTGACGGAGACGGTGGAGTTGATCCACACCGAGTTGATCAGCCCGACCGCGCCGCTGCCCCAGGGGCGGCAGGCGCTGCGGAGCTTCCTCCTGGACGCCGAAGGTGGCAACGGCGACCCGGTGGACCAGTTCGCCGAACCCTTTCAGTTGAAGCTGTGCAATCCGGACGCTACGGTGGGGATCGACGTGTGGGAGCACGCGGTGATCAACTTCTTTGACGAGGATACCGGCGCCTGGACGCCGCTGCCGACGACGTTCGACCCGGCGACGGGCTGCCTCTCCACCGAGGTGGACCATCTGACCGAGTTCGCCGTGTTGGACAGCGACGACAACAGCGGCGGTAACGGCGAAGGTACCGTGCCACTCTATCTGCCGGCGCTCAGCCGGTAACGTCAAGAC
>CAYJQA010000522.1:1652-4106 GCA_964372065.1 uncultured Litorilinea sp. | reverse complement strand
AGTCGTCCAGCCTCAACGACGACGTGTATCGCGCCATCCTCGCCATGCCGGGAGTTGCCCGGGCGGCGAATGTGACCTACCTGACCATGCAGGTGCGGAAGGGCGAGAATGATGTCCGCACCATGGTGGTCGGCATCGCGCCCGGCGGGATCGGATCTACACCCGGATGGCCGCCTTATCTCGTCGCCGGACGCCAGATCACGCGAGGCCACTACGAGGCCGTGGCCGACATCGCCACCGGCTTCAAACTGGGTGATCGTCTCGCCGTTCGCCGCAATCATTACACCGTCGTCGGGCTGACACGGCGCATGGTGTCGTCCAGTGGCGACCCGATGGTATTCATTCCGCTCAAGGATGCCCAGGAGGCCCAGTTCCTCAAGGACAACGACGCCATCTGGCAAGGCCGCCGCCGTACTGAGGCGAACCCGGCGCTCAACCGGCCCGGCGTGCCTGGCCTGCTGGATGCGGTGATTGCATCACAAAGCACCAATCCGTTTGTCAATGCCGTGCTGGTCACGCTGAAGCCCGGTCATGCGCCCGAAGAGGTGGCCGAATCCATCCGACGCTGGAAGCGTTTGACGGTCTATACCAGGGCACAGATGGAAGACATCCTCGTGGGCAAGCTGATCGCGACTTCCGCCAAGCAGATCGGCATGTTCCTCGTGATTCTGGCCATCGTCAGTGCAGCCATCGTCGCCTTCATCATCTACACCCTAACCATGGACAAGATCCGAGAGATCGCGGTCCTGAAGCTCATCGGCACCCGTAACCGAACCATCGCCGCGATGATCATGCAGCAGGCGCTCGCCTTGGGCGTGATCGGCTTCGTGGTCGGCAAGATCACGGCCACTTTCTCGGCGCCCCTATTTCCCAAGTACGTACTGCTGATGCCGTTCGACTCCATCGCCGGTTTTTTCGCCGTGCTCGTGATCTGCGTGCTGGCCAGCATCGTCGCCATTCGCATGGCGCTCAAGGTCGATCCGGCCGAAGCCATTGGAGGGTGAGATGAGCGGTAAAGGCATACGCATCGAAGGTTTGAGAAAACGCTACGGCGAAGGAGACACAGCCGTCGATGCCCTGAAGGGCGTCGACATGCAGGTGGCGCCCGGCGAGGTGGTGGGGCTGATCGGGCCGTCCGGCTCGGGCAAGAGCACCCTGCTCAAGTGCCTGGGCGCGGTCATCGACCCCACCGCAGGGCGCATGACACTGGGCGACGAAGTGATCTACGACGAGGGCTGGAAAGTCCGTGACTTGCGCGCCTTGCGTCGGGACAAGATCGGCTTTGTCTTCCAGGCGCCGTACCTGATCCCGTTTCTCGATGTCACCGACAACGTCGCGCTGCTGCCGATGCTCGCAGGCGTCGCGAATGGGGAGTCACGCGCGAAGGCACTGGAACTGCTCACGGCGCTCGACGTGCAGCACCGGGCTCGCGGAATGCCCTCGCAACTCTCCGGTGGCGAGCAGCAAAGGGTCGCCATCGCACGCGGCCTGGTCAATCGCCCGCCGGTGATCCTGGCCGATGAGCCCACCGCGCCTCTCGACAGCGAACGCGCCATGGCTGTGATCCGCATCCTCAATGACATGGCCCGGAAGTTCGAGACCGCCATCATCGTCGTCACCCATGATGAAAAGATCATCCCCACGTTCAGGCGCATCTACCACATCCGCGATGGCGTGACCCATGAAGAGGCCGGTGAAGGGCGAGGGTTCAACTGATTTTGAAAGTAAAGGAGCGGTCACCATGACGAGTGACAGCATGGCTCGGTGCGAGCAGGGGCACCTCAAGAGATGGTGGGAAACCACGCGCTACTACCTGTTCGCGGACATGAACAGTCTGTCTCGAGCCGCCGCCGAGGCCGGGGATAGATGGGCGCCTCCGCGATCGGATAGCCACGGCGGCAGGAAGAGATTCATCGCCAGGGTGAGAGGCCGGCTCTTGCGTCCATTCAGCCGCGGGGGAAGAGAAGACCCGTTGCGGCAGCTGGAGAGCGCATTCCAGCAGCAGATCACGTTCATCGCCTTGCACCCCGACGTCCCCAAGCGCCTGTTGTCGTGGTTGACACAGGATGGCGATCCCGGCCTTCAGCGGCGCGTGCGGATGCTCATCGGTTACTACGCCAATCGCCTGGCCCAAATCATCGCCCGCGCCAAAGAGCAGGGCCTGGTCAGGACCGACGTGCAACCAAGCGTTGCGGCAATGTCCCTCGTCGGCGTCGTCCAGGGGCTGGTGCTTCGAACCCATGCCGCACCGCAATGGAGGGAGTGGTTCTTGCGGGAGGCTGCCGAGGCATTCGCCCTTTACCTTGCCGCACTGGCTGTTCCTTCGAAATGAAAGCAGGCGGGAAATTCCCGGGGAGGGAAAAGGCGTGAGGATATCCATGCAAAAGAACGGATTCCGCATCTGGGCAATTTCCCTGGTCGCTGTCGGCTTCGGCCTGCTGACCATCAAGGAAG
>CAYJQA010000522.1:0-1552 GCA_964372065.1 uncultured Litorilinea sp. | reverse complement strand
ATCTGGGCAATTTCCCTGGTCGCTGTCGGCTTCGGCCTGCTGACCATCAAGGAAGGCGGCGCGATCCTGTTCGGTGGCGAAGCGGCGCAAGCCTCTGCCGGGAACTACGTGCCGTTCGTGCTCTGGTTCAACTTTCTGGCCGGCTTCGCCTACGTCATCGCTGGCGCTGGACTGTGGCTGCGGCATCGCTGGGCGGTGTGGCTGGCCGTCGTCATCGCCGCAGCGACTGCGTTTGCCTTTGCGGCATTCGGCGCGCACGTCTATGCCGGCGGGGCCTATGAAATGCGCACGGTCATCGCGATGAGCTTCCGAACGCTGGTGTGGGTGGTGATCGCAGCCATTTCCTGGCGCGGTCTGTCGCGCGGGAAACCCGCCATAACGGCGAGAGATATGAAATGAACATGAAGAAGCGTCTCGCCACCGTGCTGTGGTTCGGTTTGGCATTGGTCGCCAGCGCCATGGCCGCGCCGGCTTCCCCGGCGCAAGGCCATGTCGGCGGTGGCGTCACGAGCCTCGTCACGGGGGAGGCACAGGAGGATGGGGACGTATCCGCAGCTCAGGCGATCCGTGACGCGGAATCGCAATGCGGGTCGGCTGGTGCGGCTCACTGGGCGCTGTATCAGCGTCTTGGAGATCGGAGTGCGCCTGCATCGCCGCCCAGGCCGGATTTCTCCGGCGACTGGCTCCTCAACACCAAGGCCAGCGACGACCCGCGAGAAAAGGCCAAGGAGGCCGCGCTGGCGTCAAGACAGGCCAGTGGCGGAGGGCGCGGGTTGGGGGGCGGTACCGGCGGGAAGGGCCGTCGCGGTGGCATGGGCGGCGGAGGCCAGGGCCGGGGATCACCGGGTGGCTCAGGCGGGAGCGGCGGCCTGTCCGCCGGGGAACTGTCCGCGCTGCTGGCCCCTGCGCAGGCACTTCATATCAGCCATCAGGATCCGATGCTGCTGATCGCCGACGAGAACGATCAACGTCAACTCCTCTTCACCGACTTCCGTGGGGCGAGTGTTTCCGCCAACGGCGACCTGCAGCAGCGGGTAGCCGTCGCGGGCTGGGAAGGAGACATGCTGGTGGTCGAGACGACGATGCTCGGCAAGAAACTGGTCCAGACCCACCGGGTCGATGGCGGGACAGGACAACTCGTCATCTCCTTCGTGGCACAGGTTTCGGAAGCGGAGCCAGTTTCATACCGCCTCGTATATGACCGGCTCAAGCCTGAGATCAGCGGGGAACGCGCGCGCCTGGAGGCCGGCGCCGCTCAAGGAGAAACACGATGAATATCCATTACCTGCAGCATGTGCCGTTTGAAGGACTCGGGAGCATAGGGGGCTGGGTTCGGCGCGGCGGACACACGCTCGGCGCGACGCGATTTCATCTTGGTGAGCCCGTACCGCCAATACAAACGGTAGACCTGCTGCTGGTGATGGGCGGGTCCATGAATATCCACGACGAGGCGAAGTATCCGTGGCTCGCCGATGAGAAGCGCTTCATCGAGAGGGCGATTGCAGACCGCAAGCGTGTGCTCGGCGTCTGTCTCGGCGCCCAACTCGTCGCG